>CAYJNE010000052.1:0-3600 GCA_964371345.1 uncultured Desulfovibrionaceae bacterium
AGCCTTGAGTAAGAATGGCGGTGCACCACCATTTCTAAGTTCCATAATCGATTGCACAAATGGTAACATAGTGCCAAAGCGCAAGTCGTAGATGATAAATTCTTCACCTTGGCTGGTCTTGCGCACTCCCTCAATGGGCATGAGTGAAAAATCCAAATATGCCTGTGCTCTGCGGCTTGATTGGTTAAGACTTTCGGCTGTGCCCCGCCTTATGGCAGGATAGCTTAATGTGGTTGTGCGAGGCTCACCAAAAATATTAAGCCCTTGATGATGCACGCTTTGCTCAGTTGCGGGGAAGGCATAGCCCTGCATGATTGTGCTTTCGTGTTTATGTTTTTCGGGGTCAAAGGGTGTATTACTTTGGTAAATCACTCGCCAGTAGAGGGGGGCAAATGCGTCAGGTAATACGGCAATATTGCTAATATTTTCAGTTGTGAGACGTTCAGCGGTCTTATGCTCATGCCATAGGCGCAAACCCACACAAGCAGAAGGATATATGAATATCCAAATAAGGGTCAGCGTTAAAATTTGCTTGCGCTTTCGCCCATAGTATATGGCCAAAAGCATGGGAATTGTTAACAAAAGGTCAATGATAAATATACCATTTAAACGCACTCTATAATCGGAAAATGGCAAAAATGCCATTGTTCCATAAGTCGTTATAACATCAAGCCATATGTGTAAAAGTAGTAGGGCCGATGTTAAAATATATGTTTTAAAATATGACCAAGCATCGGGAGTGCTTTTGCGCCATAGTGGAAAAAGTAATAAAGCAAGTATTGCTGCCATTATGGGTACGGCAAAAATAGAGTGGGTGATACCCCGATGTAGGAGCAAAAAATCAATGGGCGCGGGAGAAAAAATAACGTCAATGTCAGGAGATGCGGCAACCATAGCCGCCAGAGGCACAAAGTAGCGTGTCTGCGGCTTATTGGGTAGGGCAAGGGCTAATACTGCACCGCTTGCGGCGTGGCTAATGGGATCCATAATATTTATTGCCTAAAGGGGCTGGCTTCTCGAGGTTGTAAATTGTCATAATCATTGGGCGGTGGTGTTTTTTGCTTACTTTGTAGAAGGTTATGATAGTATTGCTGAAGTCCAGTCATGGTTTCGGGTTTATTCATGAAATATAGGTTTTTATCAATTCCTTTGCCGCTTAGTGGATAGCGCAACTGCCCTGGGTCATCAACGGCATAACCAAGGCCTGTGATTTCTGCTTGCGGGGCATCGTCGCCAACGGTTTTGGGGCCACCACAACCCGCCAAGAATAGGCAAAATAAAAAAATATAAATACTACGCATAACTTGAATTTTTAACCCAATACCTCAAAAGGATAAAAGCTTATAAATCAACATACATTATACATTAAATTCAATCAATGCACAAATTTCAGCCATAATACAATTTTTTGCTTGACGACCAGCCGCATTTACACTAGATATTCACTCGTTGCTAGCTCTTGTAGCTCAGTCGGTAGAGTGCGTCCTTGGTAAGGACGAGGTCACCGGTTCAATCCCGGTCAAGAGCTCCACAAATTTCAGCCGCTTATTGAATTTCAATGAGCGGCTTTTTTTGGGAACAATTTTTTTCAACTTCCCCTTTTTTGAGGAAGAGTGAGTAATCTCCCATGTATATAGTAAAAGCCCTAAAAAATTATGTTAATCCTGTTGAGATGCAACAAGAAATAGAGAAGAAGACCTTTGTTTTCTTATTCATTTTAACATTTACCCAAATTGTTGCTTTTCAAACCTGGCAGACTTTATATACCAACTATATTGTTGAAATATTAAGTCTAAACGGGGCTGAAAATGGTATCGTTCAGTCTGTGAGGGAATTTCCTGGTTTACTTGCCATAACAATCATTTTTTTTCTACGCTATTTTAAGGAAGAAAGCATAGCAGTTTTTTCTGTTTTTGCCCTTGGGGTTGGAGTTGCCATGACGGGTTTTTTCCCAAGTTTTTATGGTATGCTTTTTTCTACTCTTTGCATGTCATTGGGATTTCACTATTTTGAAACAACTAATCAATCCATTACTTTGCAGGCTTTTAACCAAAAAGTTTCACCCATTGTTTTTGGTAGGTTAAGGAGCATTTCTGCTCTTGGGAATATTTTTGTTGCCATTTTGATTTTACTTTTTTCTGCTTTTTTTAACTATTTTCAAATGTTTTTATGCACGGGGATAGTAGCAATTGTGGGAGCACTTTGGGCCAGCGGCAAAAAGCCCGATTTAAGTTTGCTACCAAGACAAAAAAAGACGCTTGTTTTTAAGAAAAAATATTGGCTTTTTTATTGGCTTACATTTTTATCTGGTGGGCGTAGGCAGATTTTTACAATTTTTTCATTATTCTTGCTGGTTGAAAAATTTGATTATTCTGTAACGATGGTGACAACTCTTTTTTTAATTAACAATACTGTTAATTGGATACTAAATCCAATTATTGGCAAACTAATTAATAAGTATGGCGAGCAAAAACTCCTTACTTTTCAGTTTTTACCTGCCATTGGTATTTTTATTGGTTATGCATATATTGAGGTTGGCTACATAATAGCATTTTTGTATATACTTGACCAATTTACCTTTAATTTCAATATTGCGGAAAAAACTTTTTTTCAAAAAATGGGAGAAAAAGCCGACATTGCTCCAAGTATGGCTATGTCTTTTACAATTAACCATATTTCCGCCGTAATTATGCCTGTAATTGGCGGAAGTCTTTGGCTTATTGATTACAGGCTTCCCTTCATCTTGGGGGCGGTGCTTGCTTGTGCTTCTTTGTATTTGGTGCAGTTTATTGATAGGGAAATTAACAAGAATTCATAATAACTTAAGCATTTGCTTTGTTTTGTATCGGCATTTTACCCCGAAATCTCATCGGCCCTAAAATCTTGCCAGTCTTTGCATACGGCTTGATAGCCTGCTTTGGCGAGAGAGTTTATCATCTCATCAACGCTACGGTGGTCGGCAATTTCAAATTGGCCCACATCGCTGCCTTCTGTGGCTCGTCCGCCCACGGCTGTGGAAACTCCAGCTGAAACACGGGTGACACCTAGGTCTATAATATTATTGCGCATGGAGGCAGATTCACGGCTTGAAACTGTTATGCCAGCTCTGGGTAAAAAACAACGTAAAGCAGTTATATATTGCACAAAGCGGCGGTCGTCTAAGGCGTGTGGTGTGTCAAAATTGCCTTCATGGGGGCAGATGCGAGGCACAGATACACCAACCTCAACGCCTGCTTCATGGCGTTGTAGCCACCAAGCATGCAGGCCAGTGCAAAAGCCGTCATGTTCAAGCTTATCAAGGCCGAGCAAGGCCCCCACATTAATGCTATACATGCCGCCAAGCACAGCCCTTGCGGGAGCGTTAAGCCTGTAGGCATAGTCACGCTTTGGCCCTGCAGGGTGCAGCCAGTCATATAGCTCTGGGTTATATGTTTCTTGAAAAATGGTCATGCTATCCACACCATTTTGGGCGAGCATGGCGTATTCCTCCACACTCATGGCATAAACTTCAATGCCCACCGATGCAAAATGTGGTTTAATGCGTTTTGCAACGCTGGCAATGTATTCAGGTGAGGATTTTTTTCTGGCATCGCCCGTTAG
>CAYJNE010000052.1:3700-5835 GCA_964371345.1 uncultured Desulfovibrionaceae bacterium
TTAGGCGGTCTTTGCCTAGCACATTTAATACTTTGGCCTCGGTGCTGTTTTTAATAATATCTTCACGCCGCTCCTTAGGCCATTCAGCCAAATAGTCTGAAAATTCACGCATTATGCATCCAAAAAGCCAGTTAGGGGTGAAGATGCCACAGCTTGCCCGCTCATTTTGGCTCCAAGGCCCGCAACGTAGGCAGCGCGCCCCGCACGTACAGCCTTACAAAAAGCCTCAGCCATGAGTATAGGGTTTGCGGCAGAGGCAATGGCAGTATTTACAAGGCAAGCCGCCGCCCCCATTTCCATGGCTTCGCAAGCTTCAGAGGGCTTACCTATGCCAGCGTCAACTATTATGGGTAAATCAATTTCATCAATCAAAATACTAATCATTTCCTTGGTGCGCAAACCACGATTGGTGCCAATGGGTGCGCCAAGTGGCATAACAGCCGCCGCCCCTGCATCTACCAGCGAGCGGGCCACATATAAATCTGGGTTCATATACGGAAGGACAACAAAATCTTCTTTGGCTAATATTTCCGTAGCTTTGGCGGTTTCGTATCCGTCTGGCAATAGGTAGCGAGTATCTGAAATAACTTCAATTTTAATCCAATTTCCACAGCCCGAGGCACGGGCTAGACGGGCAAGGCGGACGGCTTCATCGGCATTGCGAGCCCCAGAAGTATTGGGTAACAGTTTCATATGCTTTGGAATGTGCGTCATGACGCCTTGCTCACCCTTTTGCACACGGCGTAAGGCCACGGTGATAACATTGGACTTGGAGGCACTTACCACATCAGGAATGAGGCTGTCTGCACCGTATTTTCCCGTTCCGATAAAGAGGCGGCTTGTGAGTACCTCGCCCCCAAGGGTTAGGTTATGAATGTCCATTAGCCCCCTCCTACAAAGTGCAAAATTTCTAGTGTATCACCTTGTTTAAGGGTGGTGTTTGCAAAAGTTTCTGCTGGTAAAATTTGTCCGTTTAGCTCAATGACCACAACGTTTGGGTCAAGTTTTTCCCAAGTGAGAAGTGTTATTAAGTCAGTGCCTTCTGTGATGTTTATGTCTTGTCCATTGACTGTTATTTGCATAATTTTTCCTATGACTAGGTCAGCGTTAATGCAAAAAAATAGCTTGCTTTGTGAACAAAAGCAAGCCTGAGATAGCCCTTGTGCTGCGATGGCTACGTTTGCATGAAAATATATTGACATTGTATGCCCATAAGCACAAAGTGGCACAACAAGATTATATTAGGAAAATTTTATGATGACACTTGGCGTTATAGCTGGCTTGGGCACAGCTTTTTCTTGGGCTTGCTCAAGCACCATACATGCAAGGATAGCTCGTACCATGGGTGCGCACCCCTTTATGATGTTGCGCCAGCCCTTGGCCTCAGTCATCCTATTAATATTATGTATTATTTTTGGGCAACTTCAAAGTCTTGATTGGTACGTTATTTTTTTAGCAATACTATCTGGTGTTATTGGTATTGCGGGTACAGATTGGTGTGTTTATGAAAGCATACCCCGCATTGGCATACGCTCAACCATGGTTTGTAATTCGCTCTCCACCTGCGTTACGGCACTGCTTGGCGTAGTTTTTTTAGAAGAATACTTAGGCGTGCAAGGTGTGTTTGGTATACTCATAGCCACTGGCGGGGTGATAATGGTCACACTAGCCGAACGCCGCCGAGTTTTACCCCAAGGAGAGCCAGTTATAACACCGAGGCAGCGTGTTATTGGCATCGTGCTTGCTTTGGCCTCTGCCATTACCTTGGGCCTTGCTTTTTTGTGGGGTAAGGAAGCCTTAAATCTTGGTATGACGGCTTTATATTTAACTCTTTGGCGTAATATCTCTGCTTCTGTTGTGCTTTGGATTGTGGCCATTCGCCTGCATAGGGTTAGGAGTACTTGGCAAAATTTAAAACTTCATCCTGAATTAATTAAGCTTTTCTTTATGGGATGTTTTTTTGGATCGGTGGGGGGAATTTGGCTTTCCAATGTGGCCCTAGCTAACTCACCAGCGGCAGTTGCCGCAACACTTATTGGTTTACAACCAGTGGCCCTGTTATTTGTGAGCGGCATAGCAGAACGGCGTGTGCCGCCCATTGGCTGTATTATTGGCTCTTGTATTGCGTGCTTGGG
>CAYJNE010000052.1:5935-8819 GCA_964371345.1 uncultured Desulfovibrionaceae bacterium
GGCAAAGGCTTGGTAAGGTATTTTACAGCATCTTTGCTGATGATGTGTTTGTTTTCAGCAAAGGCAAGAGTGCTAATGCCCATACATACTACAAAGAAAAGTATTGCTGCATGTTTTTTCATGTTGCTTAATCCGTTATTCCTTAATTTTGTGTAGCATAACTTTGCGGTTTATGGGAAAATCATTGGTATTCCAGCCCATTATCCCTTCTTCCATGTGGTATACGTTGGTAAAGCCCATTTCTTTCATTATTTCAAAAGCTCGTGCAGATCTTTTGCCAATGCCACAGTAAAGTATATAGGGCGTATTGCGGTCAAGATTGGCAATTTGATTTTCAAAATCTGGTGCGTAAAAGTCAATGAGTTTGGCACCAGGAATGTGGCCCGTGGTATATTCTTGGGGGGTTCTAATGTCCAAAAATATCATACCTGGTAAAGGAGTATGAAAAAATTGCACCGCTTCCTTGCTTGAGATGTTAATATTTTCAGCGAGTGCAAGGGGGCAGAAACAGAAATTTAATATAAAACAAAGTGTTATTATAAATATTTTCATATCATTTCCTTGCAAACATAATAACACATAAAAGCCGTACAGTCTAGTATCAAAAATTATAATATTATTCGCCCATTTTCAAAGCGGGCTTCACGGTTAATAACGGGGAGGTAGTCCTCCTTATGATGCGATACCAGCACAATGCACACGCTTGCAGATAAATTATCAAGGCTATCCATACATTTATTGCGTGAGCTTGTGTCAAGCCCAGAAAATGGCTCGTCAAGCAAGAGCACCTCTGGTTTTGCCATGAGTGCACGAGCTATGAATAAACGCCGCAATTGCCCCGTGGATAAAGAGCGAATGCGCCTATTTTCAAGTGAGTTTAAGCCAAAACTTTGTAGGTGCATCGCGGCATTTTGCACTTCATCTTGGTTAAATTCACGGTAAGTACCAATGACATTGTCAATACCAGAAAGCACAAACTCAAGCCCCGTTAAGTCATACCCATAGCAAGCTTGTTCATAATCAGACACAAGGCGAACAGCGTGGCGAATGTGGCTTAAACTTGTGGTATTATCTTCTTGTGGGTAAAGCCTTGCAAAATGCCTTTTTATGGTGCCGCCTACAGCTGGGTATTCATCCCCCGCCAGTAGGCGTAAAAATGTAGATTTACCAGCACCATTTTTGCCTTGTATCATCCAATGCTCACCCGCATGTAGCTCCCAATTTATATTTTTAAGCACGGGGGTGCGCTCCACAAATACGGTGGCGTTGCGCACAGCTATAACTGGCTTTGTGTTTGTGGTGGCTGTGCCAGTTGTAATAATGCTTGCTGTGTTGCTTGTATGGGTGTTTTGCTGAATATTTACTGGGTTTTGGCTGAGTTTACCTTCGTGTATGTAGAGAGTTTTACTTATGCATGGTATTAGACTTTGAGTGCGGTGTGTGCTTATAACAAGGCTAGTGTGTGCGGAAATTTGTTCTAATATATTAATGATATTGGTGCGAGATGATGCGTCAAGGCCGTCTAAATACTCATCAAGTAGCAAAACTCTAGGCTTTTTAAGCAATGCTCGCCCTAAGAGTAATAAGCGTAATTGCCCCTGAGAAAGGGCATGGGCTGTGATATTAAGTAAGCCAGTGCAGGCTAGTTGCTCGGCCATGTTTTGCACTAGTTCTTTTTGCTGGCCTTCCGTTTGGGTCATGGCATCTGGCAGTGAGCCAAAGGCTGTGAGCAAAATATCCGCACCACTTAATTGCCACGCATTTCTTGTATATTGCTCTTGCTGAGCACAGCTTACAAGGGCCGTCACTCGCCTTGCCATAATGGGTGAGCTCTCGGCCTTGCCTTCATAATTCCAAGTGATACTCCCTGTGTCTTGGTCAATCCCCATACCTGTATCAATCCACTGTTCCCCTGAAAGGGTGCGCAAAAATGTGGATTTTCCAGCACCATTGGGGCCTAAAATGGCAATGTGCTCGCCAGTTTTTAGGCAAAAATCTATGTTTTTTAAGGCGTGAAAATGCGTGCCTTCACCATGCAGGGTGACATTAGCATTTTTAATGGTAATAAGTTTGGCACTCATTAAAACTCTCGTGTAAACATTTGCCCGTCACAAAACCAAACACTATGCGCATAACCGTATTTTTTTGCATAATCTTCTAGCTTATCAAAATCTGCGGCTACGTCTTTGACATTATGCGCATCCGACCCAAAGCTTATGGGTAGGCCCATTTCAACCGCAAGGGCCATGATTTCTGGGCAGGGGTAAATTTCTTTACATACTTTACGAAGGCCAGCGGAGGAAATTTCCAAGGCCATATTAGCGTTTTTTATGTCTGCTAAAACGTCCCCCACAATATTTTGGGCGTTTGGTGTTTTTATCCATTTGCTAAAATGTTCAATGGAGAAAATTTTAATTAAATCAAGGTGTGCCGCAATATTAAAGAGCTTGCTCCTAGCCATTTTACCAACGGTTAAAAAATAATTTGTATAATGCTCGTTGCAATTGTTGGCGTTTAGGTTTCTCCAATCTTTAGGGTCGTCATCATAGCCCCAAGTTTTTAAGAAGTGCACACTACCAATAATATAGTCAAAATCATACGCGCTAAGGGCATTTTTTATAAAATCTTGTTCTTTTTCCATCCAATCCATTTCAATGCCAAGTAGCACTTGGTTTGGGTTTGCCTCTTTTAAAGCAAGCACCTCAGCCACATATTGTGGAAAATATTTGGTGAGCTTGTCGCGATATTCATTGGTATAGGTATAATTATTGGGCCTTGGGGAGTGCTCAGTAAAGCCAAATAATGTTATGCCACGCTCTTTTGCGGCCTCCCACATGGCGGCGGGTGTGTCCTTACCATGTGAATAAAGGGTGTGATTGTGTAA
>CAYJNE010000053.1:0-8620 GCA_964371345.1 uncultured Desulfovibrionaceae bacterium
AGGCAATGAGGGCATAGGTGCGAATGAGCGAATTAGTCCAAAATGGGATAATAATTAACAGCATAAGCCACGGCTTTGCTCTTGCGCTGGCCTTTGCCATACATGCTGCAAAGGGGTAGCCTATGAGTAGGCATATGACAGTGCTTACAAGGGCAATCCATAAAGATTCCCATAGTATAATGGTGTATTTTGGGTCAAACAGGTGCAAATAATTTTGCAAGGTGAATATGGGCACCACAAAATCAGTGTCACCACGCTCAAGCACTGTTATGACCAAGAGGCCCAAGTTTGGCAAAAGTACAAATATACCAAGCCAAAGTGCGGTGATACTAATAGTTAAGAAGCGCAAAGAGCTAGTCTTCTTCATCAGGTAACACCACTTCCCAGCCGCTAACCCAAGTGACGTAAACTGGCTCACCTTGGGTATAGTTAATGTCTATGTCATCCTCATCAAAAAATTCTGCGCCCACCAGTGGCACGTCAGCATCTTTAAGTTTGGCGTGAATATCCACTGTGGCACCTTTGTAGACGCTATCTTCAATAATGGCGTGTAGCGTGGGGCCAGGGGGGCGGTCTTCAAATTCGTGATAGATGCGCAAATCTTCTGGGCGCACCAAGACTTTTACCATGTCGCCTTCTGTAAAGTCACGCTTGCTAGGTACTGGAAAAACCGTGCCATGCACCAGCACGTCATAGGGGGCATTGTCATGTTTTTTGATGATTTTCCCAGGGAGAATATTGATTTCACCAACAAACTTAGCAACGTATAGATTGGACGGATCTTCGTATATATCCTGCGGCCTGCCCACTTGTGAAATGTTGCCATTGTCCATGACTACAACACGGTCAGACATGGCAAAGGCTTCTTCTTGGTCGTGGGTTACAAAAATAAAGGTGATGCCCAAATCTCGCTGTAATTGCTTAACATCTCGTTGCATTTTGGAACGCAATTTGTAGTCAAGCGCGCTAAATGGCTCATCAAGCAGGAGCACAAGTGGCTTATTAACAATGGCACGGGCAAGGGCTACGCGTTGTTGTTGCCCGCCAGAGAGCATGGACGGCTTGCGGTCTGCAAGGTGTTCAAGGCGCACCATTTGCAAAATTTCTTGCACTCGGGTTTTGATAATGGAATTTTCAATTTTTTGCATACGCAAGCCAAATGCCACATTTTCAAAGACATTCATATGTGGAAAGAGTGCGTAATTTTGAAAAACGGTGTTTACTTGGCGTGATTCTGGCGGAATATTGCCCATGTCTTTATTGTCAATTAAAACTTGCCCGCTATCTGGTTTTTCAAAGCCAGATATAATGCGCAAAAGGGTAGTCTTGCCGCAACCTGAAGGGCCAAGCAGTGTTAGGAACTCACCATTGTTAATGGTAAGACTTACCCCATTTAGGGCCATATTTCCGTCAAAGCTTTTCACAAGCTTTTGCAATTGGATAAGAGGTGTTTGCTGGTTCATCACACTCCAACGTATATGTTTATAAAATGTTAAATCAATTTATTATCTAATTATTATCTAACAAAGTTAGTCCAATGTCTTTCTTCTTGCTCAGGCATGGGCACTTTGCCCTTTGCCATGTCAATGCACTTCATAAGCCAAGCCATATTGCGGCCAAGCACACGCATGGTTTGTAGGCCTTCTAAATCCTCAGCCACTTCGGCAGGAGCATTACCATGCACCATGTTCCAATATTGTGACGAAACTATGGGCATTTCAGCAATGGTGAAAAATTTATTTAGGCAGTCAAGAGCGGCGGTTGAGCCTGCGCGCCTGCAACTAACCACAGCGGCACCTGGCTTATAGGCATAAACGCTAGATTTATAATAGAACATGCGGTCAAGGGCGGCACAAAGTGAGGGGTTAGGTGCTGCATAATATACTGGTGAGCCAACAACAAGGGCGTCACAGGTTTTCATAATGTCAATCCAGTCATTAATGGGGTCATCTTTAAAGATGCAATATCCTGTTTTTATACACTTATTGCAAGCGATGCAACCACGAATGGCGGTTTTGCCAATGCTTACGATTTCAGTTTCAATATCAAGGGAATTAAGGGTGTTTGCAACTTCCGTCAGGGCTACAAATGTGCAACTTTCTTTACGTGGGCTACCGTTTATGAGTAATGTTTTCATGTTTTACCTCTATAAAAATATCTTGAAGGCCGTCACATAGCGTATTTTTTATAAAAGTACAAGGGTAAAATTGCTAAAAAAACAGCTAGTTGATAATGATAATCTTAGTCAAAATTCATGTATTTACGTGTGTTGTTGCCTAAAATACAGAGAACTTCATAGGTAATAGTTTCCCAAGTGGTGGCAAGCCTTTCTGTGGAAATGGCATTTTCGTATGGCCCACCGAGTAGCCATGCTTGCTTTGGTTTTTGGTTTTGTAATTTAGTAATATTTGCCGCAATCATTTGCATGGCAACACGCCCCACCAGTGGAACAATTGTGCCTTCGATACAGGCTTCGCCCTTATGTGTGAGTCCACGGGAAAATCCGTCAGCATATCCACAAGCAATTATTGCAATGCTTAAGTCTTGCTTTGCCACAAAGGTGTGCCCATAGCCAATGCCATGCCCGTTTTGCAATTTACGTGTGCCAAGAATGGGGGCACTTACCCACATGGCAGGCAATAGGCCCTTGGCGCGGGAGGCAAAGCTAGTATTATTAAATGGGTTGCTTCCATAAAGGGCAATGCCTGGGCGGCAAATGTGCGCACCAATGTGTGACTTTATTTCTTCCGCAAAAATAGTCCCCGCAGAGTTAGCTAATGATGCGGCAATATTTGGCCATATGGCACGCAATTTCTTTAGCATATGCGCAAAGTTTGTGCCTTGGATTTTAATTTCTTCTTGCACGCCTGTGGTATCGGCAGAGTGTAAATGCGAAAGTGCAAGTACTGGCATAATATACGGTAATGATTTAATATTTACTATGGCATCATCAAGCTCATGGGCATCAAAGCCAAGCCTTGCCATGCCCGTATTGCACTTAATGGCAATGGGCAAAGTACTTGTAACTTCTTTTAATAGTTCAACTTGGTCTTGGTTATGAATAAGCGGGATGATGCCATGCTTTGTACATAGTTTTATGTCTTCAGTACTAATGGGCCCAAGTAAATTCAATATGACGGCACTATCTTTAATATGTTCACGCAAGGCCACACATTCTTGCACACTACCTGAGGCAAACATATCAACACCCGTTTGCAGTAGGGCTTTTGCGGTTTCAATGTGCCCATGCCCATAGGCATCGGCTTTGATAACAGCAAGTTGCGCAGGCCAAGTGAAGCCTTGGGGCTTGTTTTGTCCAAAATGCGTGGGCAAGGGGGCAGCTGCAAATGGCGCGTCACTACTAGCCTTAGCTGTGGCTGATAGTTTTGTAAGTAGCTCAAAATTATGGCAGATACGACTTACATCTATGTGTGCTATGGGCAAGTGTAGGGGGTTGGTTGGCATATTGTTTTCCTATCGTATGTATTGTTGCTTTTTGCATAATGTTGACCCTGTTATTTTGCAAGAAAAATCTGTGGTGCGGGCTTGCAAAGTTACGTCCGATTCGCAAAGGGCATTTCCCTAAAGCATAGACTCCACGCCGAATATCCCTACAGCTCATATTTCGCTTAGGGCTATACGGCTCTGAGTGACCCCACGTCACCGCTTTGCGGTTCCATCTCTGGGCAGACCCGACTGGAAGAATATACGAAAACGAGACATATACATCTAGTGATGCACTCCCAGTCAGGGTCATTCAGAGCTTAGTAGCCGTTGCGAACATAGTGAGCTTACGGATACAAGCGTGGAATCCATAAAAGTAGCTTATATGTAAAGTATATTCTAATACAATTTTCTCAAATCGGAATCACATGCTCACAAAGCTATGGCTATGATTTTGCTTAGGCTTATACTGGAGTTTTGTGGCATATTGATGTAGTATACTCTTCGCATCGCATTGAGTGTTGTAAAAGCAAGGAAATAGCATGAGCAAATTGTCAACTCAGCCCGCACGCGCACAAAAAAAAGTGCCGTTATTATTGCGCCTTTTGCCTTTTGTGGCTGATTTACGTGTGCTTAACTCGCAAATAATAAAGGCTGATTTGCTGGCTGGAATTTCTGTGGCCTTAATTGCAGTACCGCAAGTAATGGGCTATGCGGTCATTGCTGGTGTGCCGCCACAATATGGCCTATATGCCATGACATTTGCAGTTATGGTGGCGGCCTTGTGGGGGTCTTCTAGTTATTTGGTGGCAGGGCCCACCAACGCCATATCCATTATATTATTCGCAACCATTGCTCAGGCTAGCATTGGTGGGGTAGTTTTGGCAGATTTACCAGTGCAAGAAATGATGCCCTATGTTTTTTGCATAGCAGTACTTGCTGGATTTATTCAATTACTTATGGGTCTTGCCAGTATGGGAAGCCTTGCCAATTATATTTCACATGCGGTTATGACTGGTTTTAGCACTGGTGCGGCCTTACTCATTTTTTCAGGCCAACTCAAAAATATTTTGTACTTGGATATTCATGGGGCTAACTTTTTTAGTACTATTATTGATGTTGCGCAAAATATACCAAATGTCAGCTATTTAAGCCTTTCCTTGGGGCTTTTAAGTATAGCTGTTGTGATAATTTCTAAGCGCGTTAGCAAGCATATTCCCGCATATCTATGCGCTTTAATTGTTACTTCTGTAGTGGCCTATATTTTTGGCCTGCAAAGCAAGGGGCTAGCATTTGTAGCTCCCATTTCTGGTGAATTTCCACCGTTTTCCATGCCAATCTCTTTGGATTTAGATATATTAAGGGATATTTTTGACCCAGCCCTTGCCATTGCTATGCTTGCCACCGTTGAATCCGTAACTATTGGTAAAAACTTAGCATCTAGGAGTAACTCACATATTGATGCCAATAGAGAGTTAATCGGCCAAGGACTTGGAAACATAGTGGCAGGGTTTAGCTCTGGTATGCCTGGTTGTGGTTCTTTTTCCCGTAGTTCATTAAACTTTTCTTCTGGTGCAAGGACACGCTTTGCCTCATTTTTTACAGGCCTTGTGACCTTGCCCGTGATTATATTTTTTGCACCCTTGGCAGAAAATATACCCATGGCAGCCTTAGCAGGAATACTTATATATATCGCGTATAATGCCATAGATGTGGCCTCCGTACGTCTTTGTCTTGTGGCTACTAAAAGTGATCGCATAGTCTTTATTGTGACGGTGCTTGCATGTTTATTGATTGACTTGGAAAAGGCCGTTTTCTTGGGTGTTATACTTTCCCTCGCTTTATTTGTGTACGAAGAAGCCCACCCACGTATCAAACGCGTGAATAAGGATGAAATCCATTATGAAGAATTTAAATGGATGAAAGACTACCCAGGTTTTGAAGTATTTTTTGTGGAAGGAACGTTATTTTTTGGGGCAATTGCAAATATTGAAGAGCAAATACAAGAAGACATTGCAAATACTAAGCTAGTATTGTTAAACCTATCTCGTGTTTTTAGGGTGGATGCTGCGGGTGCTCATGCCTTGGGGCAGTTTGCCAAACAATGCAAAAAAGCGGGTATTGTCTTAATTATAGTAACCAGCGATGAAAGCGTGTGTGGAGTACTTGAGCGCAGCAAAGTTTTTGCGGGCGAAAATATTGTTTTTTCAGATTTAGATGCAGGGTTTATGTATGCGCATACACTACTTGAGCAAATGGTCGAAGAAACAGCCAAAGAAAGTTTATAAACTGTTTATCAAACGTACATTTAATCCGTATAGCCACATAAACAGGAACTTCAATCAATATTCTTTAGATTTGCAGAATAACGTAATTCATACTTTATTAATAAGTTTTTAAATTTGTTTGCACAATCCATGGAATGGGGTTAAGTTTTCGTCCTATTTGACGATTGTAATGTCTTGGTAAACCTAGTTGCTACTTATATTCGATTTAAAGTGAGGCGGAGATGAAAGATTGGTTTATGAATATCAGCATTAAGAAACGCTTTGTGGGCGTAATTATATTTTTTAGTGTAGTTGGTGCCATATGTGCCACGTTGTTTTTGCAGTCATTTTCTAGCCTTGAGGATAACTCCATTAAAAGGCGTGAGGCAAGCCTTCTGGCAAGTACCTTGCTTGTGCGTGAAATGCAGCACTTGGAATGGGTAAATGCCCTTGCTACCTACTTAACACAGGTTACCAAAAAAGACCTTACTATTGTTACAGATCACACTAAGTGCGCTTTTGGTGAGTGGTATCATAGCGATGAACGCCAAAAACTTATGGAGGTTTTTCCTGAGCTTAAAGATGACCTTGAGGCCATGGATGCACCCCATGAAATATTACATCAATCTGCTGTAAAAATTAAAGAATTGCGCAAAAATGGCTGGAACTTTGAAGCAAGAGTTGTTTTTGAAGAAACAACCATGCCCACCTTGGTGACTTTACAAAAGCATTTTCAAGCCATGCAAACTGAAATTGATGCACGTTTAGCTGAAATGATTGAACGAGCAAACGCTGAAACGAAATTTGTAAAAATGCTCTTGATTGGTATTTGCCTATCAATTTTGTTTGCTATTGTGCTTTATTCTACTGCGTTTTTCAAAACTATTCTTGTGCCCATTGGCGAAATTACCCAATATGCTAGAGACTTCTTGCTTGGTAAAAAGCCCACCTTGGTTATGAATCGTGGTGATGAACTTGGAATTTTATCCAGTGACTTAACGGCACTTATGAAGCACCTTAATGACCAGCTTGCTTATTCACAAGGCATTCTAAAGGGTATTAATGTGCCTTGTGCTGTGGTTTCCCCTGAGGGCATTGTGGTGTTTACTAACCAAGAAATGGTTGATATTATTGGTAGAGACGGCAAACCAGAAGACATTCATGGCTTGCATATCGCTGAGTTTGTGTATGGCGATTCTAGTCGAGAAACCTCCAGCACAAGAGCTTTGCGCGAAAAAAAGGTTATACAGTCAGAGCGCAACATTACAAACTTCAAAGGCAAAAATCTTCGTGTTGTTATTGTGTCCTCCCCTTTCTTTGATGAAGATGGCCATGTTTTAGGCTCGCTATCAATTTGGTCAGATATTTCTGACCTTGTGGATAAGGAAGCCTTGGAGGAAAGTAATAACCGTCTAATAAATTTGGCAAATTCTGCTCAAGAAGTGGCAGACCATGTTTCCTCCAGCAGTACCCAGCTTGCGGTGAAGGTTGAGCAATCAAACCGTGGTGCCGCACAGCAAAATGAACAAATGGAAGAAGCATCAACTGCCATGAATCAGATGAATGATGCCGTTATTGAAGTGGCGCACAGTGCCTCTGATGCGGCCACCACTGCCACCGATGCCATGGCAGAAGCTAAAGAAGGCTCGGATGTTGTGAGTAAAATGGTCACAAGCTTTCAGGATGTGGAAGCTTACACCGAAGCAGTTAAAGAGGGCATGGATAGCCTTGGCAGACAAACCGAAGGTGTTGGGGCAATTATTCGTGTTATTACTGATATTGCCGACCAAACAAACTTGTTAGCTCTAAATGCCGCTATTGAAGCTGCCCGTGCTGGTGAAGCAGGGCGAGGTTTTGCAGTGGTTGCCGATGAGGTTCGCAAACTTGCAGAAAAGACTGTACAGGCCACCAATGAGGTAAATAGTGTAATTACGGGCATTCAAGGTGGCACAGAGCAAAGTGTTAACAGTGTTGAGCGAGCTGTGCAGGCTGTTCGTGCTGCGGCAGAAATGGCTGTTGAAGCAGGCGATAAACTTGAAAGCATTGTTACAATAGTGCAAAAAACTGCTGACCAAATTCAAAACATTGCCTCGGCTGCGGAGGAACAATCTGCCACCAGTGAGGCTGTAAATCATACCCTTGACCATGTGCGGGGTATATCCATTGAAACAGCGACTGCTATGGCTGAATCTGCCAATGCGGTAGAAAACTTAGCCGAACAAGCTCAAATTCTAAATAGCCTCATTAAGCAATTGCAAGAAAGTCAAAATGCTTAATAACTAACTCATTTGATAGATTAAAAAAGCCCTAAGCTCACTGCTTAGGGCTTTTTCTTTGATGTCGTGTGCCTATCTTATGGCAAAGAACTCGCGATGCTTTTTGCAACCCTTTGCACAAGGTGCGGTCTTGCCTCAGTAATGGTATAGTCGTCATCGTCTGGTATGGCTACAATAATGCGTGCAGAACTTTCTGCTACTTTGCTAGGCTTTGATGCGGTGCTGACCACAGCAGGGCGGCGGCGCACCTCAGCAGGAACAATACGAGCCACAATTAAAACATCGGCAATCATTGCAAGTTTTTGTTCTTCTTCTAGGTTTTGGCTGACTTGCCTAATAGGCTCGCCATATCCAGCATTAGCTACATTTTTTAGGCTGGCATCGCTAAATGTTCCCATAGAAGGCACAGAAATATGTATAATATATCCTGCATTGCTAGGGCTTGTAGCAATAATGTAGTTTTTTTGGCGCAGGTTTTGCTCAACTGCTGCTTGCATATCCTTGATATTATTTTCGCCTTGCCTTACTAATACATATACCGAGGAATTGGCAGCCTTGTGCTCCTCCAAATGCATGGAGTCGGATTGAATAACAAATACTAGCTCCTCAAAGTTTACTTCTTTGGGAGAACAA
>CAYJNE010000054.1:0-8550 GCA_964371345.1 uncultured Desulfovibrionaceae bacterium
TGCGGAGAGGTGTCCGAGTTGGCCGAAGGAGCTCGCCTGCTAAGCGAGTATACGGGCTTAAACCTGTATCGAGAGTTCAAATCTCTCCCTCTCCGCCATAATTAAAATTTAAGGGTTTTGCTTTGTAAGCAAGGCCCTTTTTTGCTTTTAAAATCACGTTTTTGTGTAGTTAATTTAGTAAAGCATAGCGACAAAAATATGCTGTGTTATTCCTTGGGCTATTTATTCATATTTTCTATAATGATATTAAGTTCATCAAAAGCTTCTCCAAGGTCAAAAGCTTTATAGATTGCTGCCGCATCAATATAAGTTTCTGCGGCATTTATTATGGCGATTTTCGCGCCATGTGCAAGGGCTATGCGTGGAATGTCCGCCGCAGGAAAGACCGTTAGGCTTGTACCAAGTACAATTAAAAGGTCTGCCTCTTTGGAGTGTTGTTCTGCCATACTAAGAGCATGAATGGGTAAGGACTCGCCAAAGAACACAATATTTGGCTTAAGCACGCCATTGCAAGCGTCACAATGCGGAACTTCTTGTACCTCAAACTTGACTAAAACAGTGTCAAAGTCATATTCTTTGCCGCAATCTAGGCAAGCATGTATGAGAGGGGAGCCGTGTAGTTCAAATACTTCCTTTGAGCCAGCTTTTTGGTGCAATATATCGACATTTTGAGTTATTATGGCCTGAACATGGCCCATGTGCTCAAGCTTAGCTAGAACTTCGTGCACAATGTTGGGTGTGGCGGCTTTTTCATATAAAAACTCACGGGAATGCTTATAGTAGTAGCTAGGGTCTTTACGAAATTCCCGCACGTCAAAGAGTTTTCCTGCGTCAATATCCTTACGATGATAAAGCCCACCAACACCACGAAAATCAGGAATGCCAGACAGGGTAGAAATACCAGCCCCCGTAAGCACAACGCAATGTTTAGCGTTTTTAATGAGCTCCCAAAGCTCAGTAATGTCTTTTTTAACCATAATTACCTTTATTATGCTTCTTCAATTTCACCTGTGCCAGAAAGGGCTTTGCGTATACCACGAATGGCTTGCTTGGTGCGAAGTTCATTTTCAATGAGTGCAAAGCGTACATAATCATCACCGTAGGAGCCAAAACCAAGCCCTGGCGAAACGGCAACTTGCCCTTCATTAAGTAGTAGTTTTGAAAATTCTACTGAGCCCATATGTCTAAATTCTTCAGGTATTTGTGCCCATACAAACATGGTGGCCTTTGGTGCTGGTACATGCCAGCCAATACGTTCTAAACCATCAATGAGTATATCACGGCGGGTGCGGTAAATATCGCAAATTTCCTGCACACATTCTTGGGGGCCATTTAAGGCCACGGTGGATGCAATTTGAATGGGTTGGAATATACCATAATCCAAGTAACTTTTAATGCGGGTTAGGGCGTCCACAAGAATGGGATTACCCACACAAAAGCCCATGCGCCAACCTGGCATGGAAAAGCTTTTGGAAAGGGTATAAAACTCAACGCCTACGTCTTTGGCCCCCTTAGCTTGTAAGAAGCTTGGAGCTTTGTAACCATCAAATACAAGGTCTGCATAGGCTAAATCATGTATTACCCAGATTTTATGCTCCTTAGCAAAGTCCACAACCTTTTGAAAAAACTCAAGGTCTGTAACTTCCGTTGTGGGATTATGCGGATAACACAAAAAGAGCAACTTGGGCTTGGGCCAAGCTTGGCGCACAGCTGTGGTTAAGTCTTCAAAAAAATCTCTGCCTGGGCCAATGGGTATGGAGCGCACATCTGCACCGGCAATAATGGGGGCATAGGTATGTATTGGATATGTAGGGTCAGGAGATAATACAACATCGCCTGGTGAAAGCATGGCAAGGGAGAGGTGAGCAAGGCCCTCTTTGGAGCCCATGGTGACTACAGCTTCTGTGTCAGGGTCAAGGTTTACGTCAAAATTGCGTGTATACCAATCGCAAATAGCTTTGCGTAAATTGGGTATACCCTTTGATACAGAGTAGCGGTGATTTACTGGTTTTTGCGCAGCTTCGGTGAGTTTATCCACAATGTGTTGCGGGGTCGGAAGGTCAGGGTTGCCCATGCCCATGTCAACTATATCAATGTTTTGGCGGCGCAATTGCATTTTTAGGTTGCCAACAACGGAAAAAACATAGGGGGGTAAACGGTGCATACGAGGAAATTGTGAATTCATAAAAAAAACCTTGGTTAAATGTTTTCTATGAAGGTAGTATAACCTAGTTCAAAACAAAAATATAGGCTATTTTTATGGCATCTGTAAATACCTTTGTGCTTGTTTGCCATATTGACAATCATGTAAAATTTCTATATATTAAAAATATAATCGACTGTAGACTTATTTTGTTTTCGTGGTTTTTTGAACCATGTTTAATGCTTGATTATGTGACCTGAAAATTGAGCTTATATGCATAAAAATACTACTCATACCACCTTGTCATCAGAACAAAGCTATATAGAAATGTTCATGCGCATTTCTTCTCGTGTGCTCACGGCTGCCAGTGAGGACGAGTTTATGCATGAAACCCTTGCCGATGTTGGCAAAATCATGCAGGTACATCGCACTTACGTTTTCAAAATGGAAAATGACGTTTGGAGCAACACCCATGAGTGGGTTGCTGAGGGAGTTGTTCCATTTATAGATGAATTGCAAAATAGGAATATGCATGAACTATCAAACAGCACACAAGACATGCTCTATGTGCTTGCGTCTGGAAAACCCTTTATAATCAATAATATTAAAGATGTTACCAATAAAAATTTGCGTGATTTTTTAAAACTGCAAGACATCCATGGATTATTAACAATTCCTCTTTTTGCAGCGGGTGAAATTGTGGGAATGTTTGGGCTTGACCAATGTTCGCCAGATATTCCTTGGACGGAGCAAAGTGTTAATACATCTATTATTATTGCCAGTTTAATTAATAATGCCAAAACCTACTTTGCAACACAGCGCAAATTAGAAAATAAAAAATTACAAGTCCAAAAACTGTTTGATGCTTTTCCATTTCCTATCTATGTAGCGAATAGAAAAGACTATTCCGTACTTTTTTGTAACAAAATCATTCGTGACCTTTTTGATACGTCTATACTTGAATCTACCCCTTGCCATAAAATTTTTCAAAATTTAGATGAACCATGCCCATTTTGTACCAATGATCAATTGGTAAAGGGTGCACCTCCCTACATATGGCATCACCATAATCCCGTATTGAATAAGGATTACAAAATTATAGACCGTTGCATGGATTGGGAACAAGTTAAGGATGCACGATTATCCATTGCCCTTGATATTACAGAATCTTTAAATCTACAGCGTGAGCAAGTGCTTGAACGTGAAGCCAATATCGCCAAGGGGCGTTTTGTGGCTAATATGAGCCATGAACTACGCACACCCCTAAACGGCATTATTGGCATGGCCCACCTTGCTGAGCATGCCAACACTGATGCAACTATTGGTAATTTTTTGGATAAAATACAAATTTCCTCTAAAAATCTTTTAAGTATCATTAATGATATTTTAGATTTTTCAAAAATTGAAAATGAGGAACTACATATTGAACAATTACCCTTTAACTTCACAGAAGTTTTGTTTGAAATTCAGACTATTTTGCAAACTCATGCTGATAATAAGGGTATAAATTTACAATGTATTATTGATGATAATATTCCGCTTATGCTCCAAGGCGATTCTTTGCGCCTTTCGCAAATCATTCTAAATCTTGCTACAAATGCCATTAAATTTACCCAAAAGGGTAGTGTAACCTTGGAAGTGCAGGCTAAAGAATGCGTTGATACTGTGCAATATATTGATATAATTGTTAAAGACACTGGTATTGGCATTGCGAAGAAAAATTTACAAAAATTGTTTACGGAATTTTCTCAAGCGGAAGCCTCTACCTCACGTAATTATGGTGGTACTGGCCTTGGCCTTGCCATTGTGGGCCGACTTGTGGAGCTAATGGGTGGGAATATTGAAGTTGAAAGCACTGTGGGTGAGGGGTCTACCTTTACTTGCCACCTTTCATTTGTAAAATCCTCCAAACAAACACTTAGCAAAGACGAAATAATAGAAGAAACTGCCAATGAAGATATTGCAGGCATAAAAATATTATTAGTTGAAGATAATGAAATAAATACACTGGTTGCCACAGAAGTGCTTGAATTATACGGTTGCGTGGTGGAGCATGCTGGAGACGGCATTATAGCCTTGAAAATGCTTGAAGATAATACATACGACATTGTTATTATGGATATACAAATGCCCAATATGGACGGACTTGAGGCTGCTAAATTTATTCGTAGCAAGGAGCGTTATAACAATATGCCCATTGTGGCCATGTCTGCTCATGCCATGATTCAAGACCATGAAAAAAGCCATGCGGCAGGTATGCAAGACCACATTACTAAACCCTTTGTGCCCAAAGAGTTGCGCAGTATCATCTATAAATATGTAAGCAAACCATTTACTTATTCAAATAAGCAAAATGTGAATACTGAGTAAAAACCTAAAGGTAATTTTATGAACGATATCACATCTGCAAACAATAAAAATGTCACAGAAATACTGCTGAAGCTTTCAGGCAGTATGCTTTTGTATGATAATCAAGATGATTATTTTGCTAATGCTCTGCATGAAATAGGTAATGCTATTGATGTTCACCGTGCTTATATATTTGAATTAAATGGCAAAAGCTGGAACAATACTTTTTCTTGGGTAAACCCCACTTTACCTGCCTTTGTGGACCTTATGGATGGTAGTGGGCAATATATTACTGATGCTTTATACGCTGACGGCTTGTATGAGGCCCTAACTGCGGGTAAGGCATATGTTATGGGCTCTGTGGATAAGTTTGATGAAAATGCGCGTAATATACTTCAATCACAAGGAATTATCAATCTCATTATGGTGCCGTTATTTTCTAACGGCAAGTTGACTTCATTTTTTGGTGTTGATTTATGTGCGCAAGTGGATAATTGGGCTGAGGATATTTTAAGCACCATAGTAACCATTGGTTATTTATTAAATAATGGAATTCATTATTTTAACAGTCTGCATGTTTTACGCAAAAAGGACGAGGAAGCCCAAGCACTCCTAGATATTTTGCCCTTTCCCATATTTATTACTGACCCAACTACATATAAAATATTGTGCTATAACACATCATTAAATGAATATGCGGATCTTTCGGATATTGATACGACTACATGCTATAAAAAATTGCATGGACGGGACACCCCTTGCGAACATTGTTCAGCCAATAAGCTAGCCCCAGGGGAAAGCCGCTCTTATGATTTAATTGGCTACAAGGGACAGAAAGATTTTAAGATGATAAATGTTTGCATTCCTTGGGATGATCTTGAAAATGCAGCTCTTACCATTGCTCTTGATATTACTGACTCCTTACGTCTACAACGGGAGCAAGTGCTTGACCGTGAATCATCCATAGCTAAGAGCCGCTTTTTGGCTAATATGAGCCATGAACTGCGCACCCCATTAAACGGCATCATTGGCATGACGCACCTTGCTATACAAAATAATAAAGATCGTAAGGTCGGAAATTATTTAGCAAGGATACAAGAATCTTCTGGTAACTTACTTCATGTAATCAATGATATTTTAGACTTTTCTAAAATAGAGGCCGAAAAGCTTGAGCTTGAACAACAGCCCTTTAGCCCACTTGAAGTATTTGTATTAGTTAAAGAACAATTGCTTGAAAATGCTAGACATAAAGACATCTTGTTGGAATATAGCATTGGTAGTGATGTATCTAAGTTACTTATTGGTGATGCTTTACGCCTTTCTCAAGTGACACATCAACTTGTAAAAAATGCCATTAAATTCACCGAAGAAGACGGACACATAAAATACTCATTAAGCCTACATGAAAAAAGGCCAGAAAATAATAGTGAGGTTTTGTGCCTAACTGTGGAAGATACAGGCATTGGCATTTCTGAAGAAAACTTAAAAAAGCTTTTTGTAGGTTTTAGTCAGGCCGATACTTCTTCCACCAGAAGATACGGTGGAACGGGCCTTGGACTAGCCATTGTTGAAGGTTTACTTGAACTTATGGGTGGCAGTATTTCTGTTAAAAGTACCGTGGGCGAGGGCACAACCTTTACTTGCCTTATACCCTTTATGGTAGCTACAGAAACTACGGATATTATCGAAAAACGTACCGTAAGTGTAGATATTAAGGGCGTAAATATTCTTTTGGCAGAAGATAATGACATAAACAGCCTTATTGCTTATGAAATGCTTAATCAAATGGGCTGCAATGTGGATTGTGTTCAAGACGGGCAAGAAGCTTTAAATGCCGTTGATAAAAAGGCTTATGATATTGTGCTTATGGATGTTCAAATGCCGCTTATGGACGGGCTTGAAGCGGCTGAACATATTCGTAAAAATGAAAAATATGATTCATTACCGATAATTGCATTAACAGCTCATACTCTTACTGAAGAAATTGAAAAATGCTACAAGGCAGGTATGCAATGCCATGTGCTTAAGCCAATTTCTGCCGATATTTTATGCAATGCCATTGCAGACTATGTAAAGAGTGACTTTAAGTTTGAGCGTTAATTAAAAAAGTATACAAAAGCTTACATTCAGTTTATAAATAGAACATATGTATTGGTAATACAAATTTAGATTAAAATAATCCAAACTAAGAGAGGTATTTATGGAACTCTTTCAGGCCATTCGCAGTAGGTATTCATATCGTGGAGCATTTTTAGATGATAGACCTTCTGAAGACGACATTAACGCTATGCTTGATGCCGCCATTGCTGCTCCTGCTGGTTTAAATTTGCGCACCACATCCTATGTGGTGGTAACAGATAAGGAACTACTTGCAGAGCTACAAAAAGCTACAAAACTTCCCCTAGCTCCGCTAGCTATCATTATGCTTTCTGAGGATGTGCCCAATAAGTTACGCCGTAATTTTGAAAATGAGAACTACTGTGTTGCCGCTCAAAATCTTTTGCTCGCAGTAACTGCCCTTGGTTATGCCACTGTATTAAATGATATTATTTTCTCCTATAGCGAAATTAATAAAGCTGTGCGCAAAGTATTAAATATACCTAAGAATAAAAAAATTAAGGCTGTTTTCAACATTGGTAAGCCCGAAAAACCAGGTGAGCCCATGCCTAAGCCACTTAGGAATACATTAGTACAATATAATGCTTTTTAGTGTATGACACTATGCCTTTATATGTAGTCAGTGCTTGCCTTGCTGGAATACCATGCCGCTACAATGGTACACATGCTTTATGTGCGCCAGTGGCTGAGCTTGTTAAGCAGGGCAAGGCTTTGGCACTTTGCCCAGAAGTTTTGGGTAATTTACCAACGCCACGCCTGCCCGTTGAAATACAAAATGGTGTGGTACGAGATAAAAATGACAATGACCATACCGAGGCCTTTATACAAGGGGCAAAACTTGTCCTTGAAAAAAGCCTTGAATTTGGTTGCACTAAGGCCATATTAAAATCACGCTCGCCGTCCTGCGGGCGTGATTTTGTTTATGACGGCACATTTTCTAGCAAACTCATAGCAGGGCAGGGTTTTTTAGCAAAGCTTTTACAAGAGCATAATTTTGAAATTTATACCGAAGAAGATTTGCCTTTGGATATGTAATCAACCGTATAAGGAATTAATATGTCCGTTACCGTTTTAGATCATCCCTTTGTATTACAACGCTTAGGTCAGTTGCGTAATCGCCCCAAAAATCCTGAATTTCGCAATTATTTAAGGGATGTTTCTCGCCTTTTGGCTTACGAGGCCTCACGAGATTTTGCTTTGGAAGATTATGATATTGAAGGAAATTTTGGCCCCATTAAGGTGCAAAAACTAAAAGGCAAAGCCCCTTCTGCCGTGCCAATTTTAAGGGCTGGCCTTGGTATGTTGGACGGATTTTTGGATATTTTTCCAGAGGCACCTGTTAGCATGGTGGGCCTTGCTCGCAATGAGGAAACACTCGAACCCATGAGCTATTACGATAAGCTTGTGCGTGACATAGCAGAGCGCACAGTCTTTGTGCTTGACCCCATGCTAGCCACAGCAGGTAGCACCAATGCAGCCATAAAACTACTTAAGGATGCAGGATGTAAGAATATATATGGGCTTTTTTTGATTGCATCGGCTCAAGGTATTGAAAATGTACAAAATATTCACCCTGATGTATGCATTTATACTTGCGCCATAGACCCAGAGCTTAATGATAAGGGCTATATTATCCCAGGCCTTGGTGATGCAGGAGACTTTGTTTTTAGCACTTCATAAGCTGCTTAGCGTCTACTTTTATTCGTTGAGGCTCCAATCATACTTTAACCAGTCAACTTCAAGGCCTTCTAGGCTTTTATTGGTGTATTTTTGGGCAAAGTCAGTAATGGAAAGAAAGTCTTTTTCATACCATTTAAGAATTCGGGTCAGATATACCTTGTTTTCAATGCGGTTAACTTGTAGACCATGCGGACTATTAAAGTATATTTTGCCTTGCTCTTCAAATTGGTCATGGAGCTTTTCCCCAGTATAAGCCTCAG
>CAYJNE010000055.1:0-8523 GCA_964371345.1 uncultured Desulfovibrionaceae bacterium
CCGTCACTTGCTTCATCAATAACCAGCTCAAATGGCGATAACAATTCCATGGCAATGAGGCGGTTAATATCCACATCATCCACAAGAAGCACACGCTTACCAGACATATTAAGTATGGCATTTTCACCGTCTTCTAGTGTGCCTAAGTCTTGATCTTCTGTAAGCCATAGTGAGAAGAAGAATTCACTACCCTTATTTTCTTCGCTAGTTACTTCAATGTCACTACCGAGTAAATTGGCAATACTTCTACTAATGGAAAGCCCAAGGCCAGTTCCGCCATACATGCGAGTGATATGACCACCACCTTGCTCAAATGGTGCAAATAGCGTTTTACGCTTTTCAGGGGCAATGCCAATGCCAGAGTCTGCCACAGAGAAGAATACTAAAGTTTTACCGTCTTGACGCTCTTTTTGCTCAAGGCGGAAAGCAATACTACCAAGTTCAGGCGTAAATTTCACCGCATTGCCAAGCAAGTTAATGAGGATCTGGCGCAAGCGCAGTACGTCAGAGCTAAAGCGTTTATGTTCAATGCCGACAATATCCACGGTAAATTTAATATTTTTACTTTCGCAGCGTGGGGCAATAATAGAGGCCACATCATCTGCCAGCTTAAGTATATCAAAGCTTTCTTCGCTAAGTTCAATCTTACCAGCTTCAATCTTTGAAATATCAAGAATGTCATTGAGGAGCCCAAGCAAATGCATGGACGAAGACTCAATTTGTAACACATTGGAAAGCAAATCATCCCTAGATGAATTATCATCAGAAAGCTTGCGTTTGGTGATATTAGCCATACCAATAATAGCATTCATGGGAGTACGTATTTCATGGCTCATGCGGGCCAAGAATTCACTCTTGGATTTACTGGCGTTATTGGCTTCGGTAACGGCTTTGATGAGGTCACGTTGAGTTTGGCGTAGTTCACTTTCAGCATTAACACGCGACGAAACATCACGTCCCACCCCAAGAATACCACGTACCTTGCCGTTATTTCCAAAAATCGGAGTGCGTACAATGTCAAGAATTTCACTATGCCCGTCAGCAAATCCTATTTGATATTCTGAGTATATTGGCGTTCCAGATTCAATTAAATCTTTGTCCTGCTCTACGGCTTTTAAATACATGGCATCGTTTAGTAAATCCTTATCCGTCCTGCCATGTACTTCATCAGGAGTAAGACCAAGCATAGCAGAAAAGCGTGGGTTAACCGCAAGGTAAACACCCTCAATGGATTTATACCAAATAATATCAGGTGATGCAGAAAGAACCATATCAAGCATGGCACGTTCACGTTCAATGCGCTCTTGTTCAACAATAAGTTCTGTTACGTCTTCAGCATGAATGATATAGCCAACATTATTACCAGTCTTATCCACAAGATATACGGTTCTGCCCTTATAGTAACGCTGAGTTGGAACATAGAAGGATATGGGTGAATCCTTACCCTCTAAAAACGACTTCACAGGACCATCGTCAGCTTTTCCAAAAATACTTACATCATAATAGTACTGACCAACAACATCATCAAATTTTTTGCCCAATATTTTTAGGGCATGGCCGTTCATATAGATGATTTTTTGATTAAGATCTGTAATGGTCATAGGTGTTTTAACACTCTTGACAATACTATTAAACAAGTCATCCAATGAATTACATAAAATACCAAATTCATCATTATTGGTGGCTTCAAATCTAAACTTACGTTCACCAACACTAAAACGAGATATTCCACGAATAAGATATGTAATATTTCTGGTAATGGATGAGGCCATCCAAATGGCCACAAGCACAACCAAAATTGTCATAACTAAGGTAGATACTGAAAGACTTGTGGCCGTCTTCCACAAGTTGGCGGCAATGGCTGCAAAGGCTTGCTCTGAAACAGCAGATAATTCTCTGTCTGCATCTTCAACAAGTTCTTGGATTGTTGCTTGAGTTTCAAGGGCTGGGCGGTGGAAGTCGTCAACTCCAACGGTAACAGTAACAACGCCAAATCCGACTAATTTATCACCATATTGACCCGTATAATAAGGAATGGCAGAAACTGTAGTAAGCTTCCATAAACCGCTCCATAAAATTAAAAATGAACCAGAGCCGCCTTCTTCTGCTAAGTTATACCAACCTGTACATTGCGGTGCCATATTCAGATAGCGGCAATCCAACCCCACTAGGCCTTGCTTAACTAACGCAACGGCTGGCTTAATTTCACGGCTTTGATTGGTAAATTCTGGTTCTCCAGCAATAAAATCTGCATATTTTTGGCCACTTTTTTGCCATTTTTCATAAGTTGCAACATCAAGGAGTGGCACTTGAGGCTCACCAGTTTTGGCATCATAACCCGCAATGGAATGGTGACGAGGGTGAACAATACTACGCCCCTTGTGATCCCAAATAAAGGCATAATTGCCCTCAGCAGCACTGGAAATATCTGAATAACGTTCTTCTTGCGGCACAAGATGTGCCATGAGGGACATAATGTGGTCGTGATTAAGGGCCATAGTTAAATAGCCAACTATTTTACCATTTTGTTCAACAGGCGTTGCCCAGCGCACTATACCACGAAAACGCTTACCATTGGGGTTTTCATCTCCCACATAAGCGGCCTTTTCTGGCTCAAACGGTACACCCTTTTTCTTAGCACTTTCTGGTGTATACATGCCAATCATAGGTGTGCCAACATACTCACCAATCACATCGGAAACGTATATTTCACCAACTTTAAGTTCTTTTAATTTAGAAAAATAATCCTCAGCTTTACAGAATGTATTAGCCTTATCAGCTATATTTTTAAGCTTTGGGTCCATAAGGTCAGAGGATGTGACCTTTATTTTCTCCTGCCCATTTAAGTCCACATAAGTTACTTCATGATAAAGCGGTATATTTTCAAATTCAAAACCGTCTGGTGGACGAGATTTAAAACGAGGTTTATTATCCTCATTTTTTAAGACGCGCACTGCTGGTTTTTTATATTCAGTTTCTGCAACCCAAGACTTACCGTCCTTAGCAAGCACCCATTTGCGGGGTTTAACAAGGCGGCTAGTTTTATCGGTGATAAAATTTTGAAATGTTTTTTCGGCTGGGCTTAGGGAAGATAGAAAGCGTAAATCACTATCACGAGCATACAAAAAATCTGCCACACGTATAGCGGCATCAGTGGTCATGCGCTCCACTTCTTGTGTGGCTCTGTCATCAAGGGCTTCAACGGCGTCTTCGACTGCAACATCACCAGCGTCAGCAAGCTTTTTAACAGCCTGCACGGTCATATTTTGCGTACGGGTGCGCATTTCGTTACCAAGTTCCACAGCTTGATACCAAGCGACAAGCGCCAGAAGCACAAGAGGTACAACTTTAATGACTACGAAGAGCAAAATGAGCTTGGCACGCATGCCAAGGCCTAGTTTGGTAAGGAAGTTTCCAATGGAGTCAGAAATTTTATTCAGTGGAGAATTAGTATTTCCCATAAAGCCTCTGTGTTTAATACTTTAAATATAATGAAAATAACAATATAACAACAAAGGTACACTAACCTACCTGAAACCTACATCAAAATACAATACTTGTCACCAACTAATTAACTCAATTTCTCGGTTAATCCATTGATACTAAAATGAATAATTGAAGCTAAAAAAACATTGCTAATATGGGGCTTAAAAAAAGTGCTGGAAGCATGTTTCCAATGCGAATATGCATAAGTTGCAATACGTTAATACCAATTGCAAGCATGAGAATACCACCCGTAGCCGTAACCTCTGCCATAACGGGGTCAGTAATAAAACTCACCAACATACTGGCTAAAAGCACAAAAATTCCCTGATAAATAAATACCGAAATCCCAGAAAATACCACGCCAAGCCCTAAACTTGCCGCCAAAATCATGGCTGCAAAAAAGTCTATGACTGACTTTGCGTAGACAATGTCCCTAGCACCACGCAAGCCTTCTTCAATGGAACCCAAAATGCCCATGGCACCTATGCAAAACAGCAATGAAGCACTTACAAGCCCCTCGGTGAAGCGAGGGTTTGAAGACCCCACTAAGGACTTTACCCAATCTCCCACTCTATTAAGCTTATCTTCAATATCCAAAAATTCACCAATGATGCTCCCACCCACAATGCCCGCAATGGTGAGTAGTGGACGGGTACCCTGTAGGGCAGCTTGC
Organism: uncultured Desulfovibrionaceae bacterium; assembly: GCA_964371345.1. Taxonomy (GTDB): domain Bacteria; phylum Desulfobacterota; class Desulfovibrionia; order Desulfovibrionales; family Desulfovibrionaceae; genus CAYJAD01. The sequence goes on from CAYJNE010000055.1 coordinate 4,160, forward strand.
AGACCAAGCACAATGACACATAAGCCAAGGCCTTGAAAAACCAGTTCACGCATTCTTTCTGGCATACGCGCGCCAAAGGCCAAGCCCAAAAGTCCACCACAAGCTATGGCTAAACCGTTAACAAGTGAACCAAGTGGGAATATCAAAGTAAATCCTCAATTCTTATCTTGGTGCTTGGCGCGTCACGCACATCAATTTCTGGCTTTTGCCATTCACCTGGCAAAGGAGCAAATATTTCTGCTTTGTCGCCAAGCCAAGGGTTAAAATATCCAAAATTAAGCCAAGGGCATTGTTTTTGTAAACGCTTTCTAAAATTAGAAAAGCCCATGGCAGGGCCAAAGTCCATTTTCTTAAACAAGGCCAAGTATATTTCTGGGTCAATATTCAAATTACGTGACTGAATAAAACTCACCCCACAACTGCCCACCAAATCTGCAAGGGCTTCAAGTTCATTTTCTGTATCTGTAATACCTGGAAAATATAAAAGATTTAATGATACATGCACATTGCGTTTGCGGGCTTCCTTGATAGATTGGCGCACATTTTCAAAGCAATAACCTTGCGGGCGATAGTAAGCATTATACACATCCTCACGGGCGGAATTTATGCTTACCCTTAGCGAAGTTAGCCCAGCATCAGCAAGTTCAGCCACAGCCGCTGGCATTGAAGCATTACTATTTAGGTTTATGGTGCCACGCCCACCACCTTCACGGAACATGCGCACAGCCTCAATTAATAATGCACTTTGGCTTAGAGGCTCACCCTCACAACCTTGCCCAAAGGAGTAAATTGGCACCTCCTTTTCCTGAGCTTCATGGTGGCGCATAATTTCAACAATCTCCTCCGCTGTGGGCGTAAAATTCATGCGGCATTGCGGAGTTGTAACAATAGGAGAGCCTTCTTCTTGCATGGAAATACACCCCACACAACGCGCGTTACAAGTACGAGATGTAGGCAACGGGGCCTCATATCGCCCAAGAGCAAGATTTTTAGCCGCAGGGCAATCATATTTAAGTACGCAATTTTGCATAATATGTTGCATAAGGCGATTATCTGCGTATTGCTCCATAAGTTTTCTGGCATTATACGCAAGGTTTTTACCAGCAACACGCCTAAATTCTTGTCTGGTATCTCCGTCAACTTTACGTGCGCACATATAAAAACGCCCCTTGGCAAAACCTACAGCACCATAAGCAAAAAGAGGTAGCACTGGTGCGTCTTTTTGCGATACATAAGCTGTATGCGCAGTTAAGGTATAGGCAGGCGCGCCAAAGGCAGCAACGGCTAAACTATCTAAAACTTCCGTTGTACCTGTTTTGGGGTCAAGGCCCACGGCATTACGCCCAGGCAGTAAAAACAATTCACTTTCTGGCGGAAGAACTATAAGCTCGTCAGGCCGCGGCAACATCCATTCACGCCCACGCCGACAAACCATTAGAAGTTTTGGATGCTCAACAATAGTACCATCTGCTTGTGCCACCAAAAGGCGTGGTTTTATGGGTGATGTACGCATATTATCTCTCATGTGCTAAAATATTACTTGCTAACACAAACAGCATGTGTTATAATTAAAAAATTATATGGCCTCGTTACGCCAAAGTTTATGCCTTAAAGTTACGCAAAATTACGTCAAAATTATACAAAAATTTAACCCCAAAGCAAAGGGCTTACTATGTCCATGATGATTTTTTCCATTCTTTTCTTTTTTGGCATTTTTGTTATGTTTTTCTTTATCTTGCGTGGACAAGACGCCCTGCTTAAAACCATGCGCAACGAACTTGCCCAAACCAGAGCAAAGTTGCACCTTATGGAAATGCGCCTTGGTGGCCTGCTTGGTGAAGACATAACCCCACCCATGTCCATGCAAAATCTCAACATGGACTTGCAAGAAAACCCTATTCAAGATGATAATTTACATCTAAACCTTGACCCCAAAGAAGATGTAAAATCATAAAATAAAACTATTTTGCAGCCTCAAGATAGGCTTTACGCAACATATCATCCTGCAGTGCATCAGCTAAAAGCAAATATATGGGCCTAAGCCACGCTTTGCGTATATTCTGCGCCGCACCAAGCCTTTTGGCAATAATCGTATCCCAATTTCCCATATTATCTAACAAATCCGCAAGAGCCCTCGCCCTATGCATTGCCCTATGCTTGGCGTTTACCGCTTCAAGGCCGTCTTTTGCTATACGTTCACGTAAGTCAAAGTCATGAAGCAAGGCCTCAATTTTACTTGCGGCGTCCTTGGCATTGTGCATTTCATAGCAAACAAGCTCTTTACCGTCAGTAAATAATGATGAAAAACCATGCCCTATGCGTGGAGTTACCAAGCACCCTCCGCAACCAAGGGCTTCAAACACTCGAAAATTTAGATCATCATTTTCGCATTGGTTTATAAGCACTCGCCCCTTGGGAAATAAATCCGCATAACTCCCCTTATCCACATGCAATTTTGGCAAATATTCAGTAAGCTCTTTAAAAAATTGCGTGCGCTTAGGCAAATTATCATTATTAACATTACCCACAAAAAGGCAATCCCATTCTGGTTGCACATGCGGGTTTGGGGCGTCAGTATCTCGTGCAAAAGGCGGAAACCACGCAATACGCTCACGAGGCAAATTTTTATTATAAAAAAACTCTTGGTGGTCATGCAAGCTCACAAGGCAAACATCAAAGGCCTGTGCATAAAAACTATACCAGCTATGAATGTGCGTATCAACAGCATAAAACACCGTAACACAAGGAAAATTTTCAACTCCCAGCACAAATGGAGGGCGGCTTTTATCTGCCACTACCACCACGTCTGGCTCATAACCAGCCATACGCACAAGATCAGACCAGCCAAAAACGGCAACGTCTTCAAAGTTGAAAAAATGCACCTCAAAACCACATTTGGCGAGGGATGATTGAAAAAAAGGACTGCCAATCCAAAAAATTCGCCGCATATTTTTATCCCATATGATTTTGTTGCATAAGTACCCTAAAAACTATATGAAAGGAATGCGCTAGCAATTGGCACTTTAATAGCCGTTACTAGGCACAAGCTTTATAAATTTTAAATACCCTAAGCCTTGCATTTATGCTGACTTTTTACAGATACAACAACTAGTTTACGATATATTACCCATGAACAAGCGTCAAGTAACACCTGAGGACATGCCACAAAAACCAGCCAAAAGATTTTTGGTGCGCTTTGGGCGCGTTTGCATTTACGGAACTCTTGGCCTAACTATCGCAATTTTATTATCTTTTTCAGCCGCCGCCCTTTACTTATATCAAAACCAAGACAGTTTATCCAAAACCATTGCCAAAGAAATAAATGACCGTACTGGCATAGAAACAAGTTTTGCAACCGTTGGGGTAACCTTATTACCTATACCAGCACTGGCCCTTAGTGATGTAGTTCTACAGCACAACCAAGCAAAACTAAGCATAGCCTATGCTGAGGCAAGCCCTTCCGTTTGGTCTTTGGTGCGTGGAAAATTTGCCCTTGGGCGAATTTCCTTATTACGCCCGCGCATTGCTGGTAGTATAGCCACAAAACCAAGCACGGAGCCAAAGCCCATAAAGCAAGTTACTGAAACAACAAATGAAAACATGCTGGATATGTTGCATAACATCTTAAATGACGCTGCCCTACCTCAAGCACTTTGGGGTTGCGATGTTAACATCATGCATGGTGGAGTTGATTTAACATACGATAATACCAAAATATTTGTAGATGATATACATGCAAAACTTGATATTAGCTTTGGTGGAGTCCTTGATGCTAGTATAGACCTTGTTACATCACAAATATCAGAAAATAATGAAAATATTGCAACTGTTGACGCGTTGAGCCTTAGCCTCTCAGGCTTATCAACTCCAGATAAAATAAGTGCCATTAAACTAAATTTTAACACACGCCTGCATTTAGCAAATGCCCTACAAGATGCCAATATTGCCCTAAATCTTACCTTACTTCCCAAGAATGTACCTGGAAATTTGGAAGAGGGCGAACTCCCCCACCTCATGCACGATGTAAAAGGTTCATGGAACATTGCCACAAAATTAATTTGGCATGGCGTGCCCATAATCACACATACCACTGGTAGTCTGGACGGTGATTTTGAAACTTCTCTGAATTTAAGCAAAGTTACAGCACAACTTGGCGAAGACAGGCTCATGCTAAACGCTAATATAGAAAATATACTCACCAAAACACCGTACATTCATGGAAATATTGAACTAGAACACCTTAACCTCACCCGCTGGTTTGGCTTTGCAAGGCATTTGCCACCAGGCTTGCAGCAAACCCTGCAAGACATAACAGACGGGCAACTTAGCTTTAAGATTACCGAAAAGGGTCTTTATGTAGAACA
>CAYJNE010000056.1:0-8461 GCA_964371345.1 uncultured Desulfovibrionaceae bacterium
ATTTTGCCTTGCTCTTCAAATTGGTCATGGAGCTTTTCCCCAGTATAAGCCTCAGAGCGTAATGGGGGGCAACTCTTAGCTGCGCATACAAGGGCTAAGTGAATACGCGGTTCATGATAATCTCTGCGAATAATTTTATGCTCCAATGTATCAAGATCTATGGCTTTACCAAAAAGGCGTACAATCTTCTTTTTCCACGGGCCTTGAAAAATTGAGCCTATGTCTTTAATGGATTTTACAGGATAATTGTTGATAATTAGTTGTAAGGTAACGGAATTGTATAAGTTTACAAGATAAGCAAGCTGATCTGGCTGTGACCATGAATCAAAGGTTTCTTTAGATATTTTGGACATATCATGCAAGTAAACACTGAGTATTTTATATTCATTTTTTAGACCTTTGTAGTCAACCAAACCATTTTTGACATAAGTTTTTAATAAACTATCATATGGTGTATGCAAGTCCTTTGCATACACCATATTTATTTGAAAAAATATTAAAAATACAAACGCAGCGCAGGTAATTCTCAGCATAATTTCTCCATATCAACATGTTATGATGAAAATATACCACATTAATTGATAGGTGAAAACTCATTTTTTCGTATAACGCTTGGTCCCCTGCGGGGCTTGCCCACTTCCTGTGGGCAGTCTGCTCTTAACTTATCCAGCTAGCAACTTCTTCCTTGGTGGGAATGCGGCCAGTAAGTTTTACCACACCGTCTACAGACACAGCAGGGGTGGAAAGCACTCCAGCCGCCATCATTTCTTTAAGGTCGCTAACCTTGCTAATGTCTGCCGCAACACCTTTTTCAGCAGCAACTTCACGTACTAATTTTTCAGCCGCAGTACAAGTGGGGCAACCTGGCCCAAATACTTTAATTTCCATGATATTTTCCTTATAAGTTAAAAGTTATTAAATAATATACGGTTGTAAAGCGTTAAGCACCCAACCAACTAGGGTTAAAATAACCCACAAATAACCAATAAAGGCCGCTTGCAGCTTAATGGTCATAATCTGCCTTAGCAACATTACTTCAGGAATGCTTGCCGCCACTGAGCTCATACAAAAAGCCATGGTTGTACCAAGGGCGAGACCCTTGGTGAGCAAGCTTTGCATAATGGGTATAATACCTGTGACGTTAGAGTAGAGCGGAATGCCCACAAGCACTGCTACGGGTACAGTCCACCACTCGCCAGCACCTAAGTTTTCAGCAAACCAATTCTCAGGCACAAATCCGTGCAGGGCCGCGCCAATACCCACACCAATAATAACCCATTTCCAAATTCTTAAGAAAATGGTTTTCATTTCATGATAAGCAAATGCATGCCTATCCTTTACGCTTAGTTTTTTTATTTCATTATTTTCATTAACAAAAACAGGAGCATTTTCCATAGCTTCACGTACAAAGGGCTGGAGCCAACGCTCGGCTTTTAAGCTATCCATAACAAAACCACCAAAAATACCAGCAGTCATGCCAATGGCCACATAAACTAAGGTAAACTTCCAACCTAATAAGCCCCAAAGCATAACCACTGCAATTTCATTAATGAGTGGGGATGTAATAAGAAAAGACATGGTAATGCCAATGGGAATGCGGGCCGTGGTAAACCCTAAAAATAAAGGAATACTTGAACAAGAACAAAATGGCGTTACTGCGCCAAACATGGATCCAAAAAAGTAACCAATGCCACGCTTTTGTCCTGCCAAATAGTCACGCACTCGCTCCACATTAAGCGAGGCTCTAACCCAAGCAATGGCATAAATTAAAGCTACCAAAAGCATAAGTATTTTAACTGTATCATAGATAAAAAATTCCAATGAAGCCGCAAAATGTGAGTCATTGGCAAGGCCAAGCAGAGTATACACAATATAGTGCGCAGAATCTAAAGTGTAGATGTAAACCACTGTCCAAATACTTGCCAAAACAAGCATAGTCAAAAAGTATTTACCATTCCAAGATGTGTTATTTATTGTGTTTTCCATGTTATTCACCATATTAATTGTTATTTACAATATTATCCAAACGTAGCTTCAAGCTAGTTTCATCTCGTTTTAATTCGTCTTCTAAAACATGAAGGGGTAGGGCCAAAAATTTAGCAATACGCCCCTCTAAAATCTTAAAGCTTTCCTTGAAAGCAGTGTCCAAATCGTCAGCTTTGGCGGGGTCATCCATGCCCCAGTGTGAGCGCACAACTTTGCCCAAATACATGGGGCAAGTTTCACCGTGGGCAGAGGCACAAAGAGTTATGACCACATCTGGCACGGGGCTTAGGTTATCCCAAGACTTACTTGCAAGACCTTGGGTTGAAATATTGTTTTTTTCTAGTGTTTCTAAGGCTTTTGGATGTATAAAACCTGTTGGTTTACTGCCTGCACTTTGCACTGTAATGCTAGGTGGGGCCATATGCCGGAGCATGGCCTCTGCCATTATGGAACGGCAAGAATTTCCAGTGCATAAAAACAATATATTCATATATTTACCTTTTTATTTTGATATTTGTTGAAATATTGATATTTAGTCATAAAAAAAATGGCCTACGTTTTGTTAATCATAGGTAAAATACCTGGCTGTACTAAGCTATTTTCTCTAAAGCGTTGACATTGTTCTGGGTCACTTGCACAACATTTTTCTGTTAAATAAGCTACAATTTCAAGCATTAATGGGATATTGGCCTTATAGCGCATAAAGCGACCTTCTCTTTCCACAAAAGCAAGCCCGCTTTGCACAATGGCCTTTAGGTGAAATGAAAGATTGGTGGATGGTATGCCCAAATTCTTTGCAATATCACCAGCCACAAGCCCGTCTGGCGCGCTTTTGACTAGTAGTCTAAAGAGGTCAAGGCGCACATCGGAGGAGAGTGCTTCAAAAACTGTACTGGCTTGCTTCGTTTCCATACTTGAATAATTCAACACTATTTGAAATGTGTCAAGTGTATTTTAGAAATTTAAATAAAAAATCAAGTTAATTTGTTGTTATTATTTGTAAAAATAAAATTATAAATAAAAAATTTAAGTATGGCTGAAGCACTTTGCACCACTAAAAATACATATAGATAATAATAGCCAAGTATATCAACAAATAGCCAAAACAAAGCAAATTCTACCACTCTAAAAACCATAGATGATGAAATAAATTTCCAATATTGTTTGAAAATATTTTCTTTAATATGTTGCTTAAATACAAAATACCTACAAACAAAAAATGAAGCAGTACTGGCAGAAAAAAGAGCAAAAATATAGCTTATGGCGGCTGGATAATTTAATATTTCCGTACAAAATGTAAGCACAGTGATATTGGTAATAAACCCAGCTAAGGGCGAGTGGCAGTACTTAAGCCCTTTAATTGCCAGTTGTTTAAGTTTTGGATGATGTTTTTCTAGCATGGTTTAGGGGGATTAAAAGTTTTAAGTAACTAAAATTTAGTATAAAAAACCTTTTGAAATGCAAAATTTATCAAAAAAGAAGTTCCATATGCGCAAATTAGGCCAAGTTGCTCCCAGTTATCAACAGCAGAATACCACAATGACATAACCCCAAGCCTTATCACGTAAACCAAGGCCATGCCGCTTATATAACTGAAAATTCTTATGCGTGAAAAATGATTTTTTTGTGTTGGAAAAACCCAAAAGGTGAGCAACAAAAAAACAAAAATACCACCTAAAATAACACCTAAAAATAAAGCCTGTTGGTATACTATGCCATAGTTTAAGGCCATAAGCACTGCGAAGTAGTCAATAATTAGCCCACCCACATTCACCAAAAAATATTTTATAAACTCTTGCACAGTATTCCTTAAATTAGTTGTTTAATTTAACTAGTAAAGCTTTTGGATTTTCCCAAACAATTGTTCCAATATCTTGTAATAACTCTCTATCATGTGGGCGATGACTGATGAGATAGTCAGCATTATATTGTTTAGCCAAATCCATATAGGCCGTGGGAGAGCTTTTGAGCTTTGCTTGAGTATCATACCAAGTGCGCAAATTTGCTACATCTTTTGCATAAAAATAGATACTGCAATCTTGCCAACTATAAGCCAGTGAACGCAAAGCATAATAACGAACAGCTCTATCACCTTCTGAGTCAAATATTAAATCACCTTCTTGGGTATGACTTTGCAATGCTTTTAGGATTGCGCTACGCTGTAGGGTAGGGGCATAGGCCTGTTCATAGCGTGTGTTATCAGCAGCATTCCAATAATAAGACAAGCTTGCATAGAGCTTATGAGGCACGCCAAAGGCAAAACCCACAATAAAGCACATCACATGCAGGCTTATTAGGGCACGTTTATGGGACGGATATTTTTCATAAAATCTTTCATACATTACATTGCAAGCTATCAGAGCAATGCAAATAACAAAGAAAATCCAAAAGCGAATAACTCTTATTAAATCAAATTCAAAAGGCTTGCGCTGTAAAATACGCGCCATTTCTTGGTCAAGCAGATAAAGCATTGCGCAAAAAAACACGCCCAATGCCCATATGCCAAATTGAGAGTTGCGTTGTTTCGTTTCTGCATCTCCCCATTTTGCTATGCAAATATAGGAAACTATTCCTAAAAAACACAAAACTCCAAAATTGTAGTGGGTAAAAAGCTCGCTTATGCCAAAAAGGAAGTCGCTAAATTCTTTATTATACCGTACGGCTAAAACTTCTTTAAAAAGTATTACATCTTCTGCGCTTAAAGTAATTCCAGGGCGCAAAAAACTCCATACAACAGGTGCAATGGCAAGCATAAAGCAAAGTCCGCAAAATACCAGCCAAGTTAAATGTTTTTTCATGCTGGTATTGGCAGGGCGGCAAAAGCTAAATCCAAGCCAAAAGCCAAATGCGGCGGGTAGGGTGCTTATGGAGTGTATGTAGGCCATTGAGCCTATGCCAAGCATAAAGAATGGCCACAAGCGGGGCTTATTTCTAATATATAGTGCCAGAATTACAAAAAAAGCATAAAAAATTTCAAAGGTACTGCGTGGTAAGTAATCTAAATAACCATTACCCCAATATGTTCCAAATGGCATCCAATAAGCCTGCGACATTATAATACTAAATAATATCGCTTGCCATTTTTTGTGTAAAAGAAAAAGCCCTAATAAATAAAATGCAAGCCCGTGCAAAAAAAATTGCACACCTGTTAATTGTAGGTAAGTCAGGCCAAAATTACTTGTTTGAAAAAAAGTAGGAAGCAATTTCACCATAAAGGTGGAATGCACCCCATAGCGATCGGCATCATTATAGGCTGGGTCTTTTACAAAGGCTTGGGGGGTAGTGTCAGCAGCCATCATAGCGGCATAATTGGCAGCATCTGTGCTAAGGTCAACACCGTCAATGGACGCACCAACACGCCCATGCTGTACTATGATAGAGAGCAACAGCAAGGATATGACAAAAACAATTGTGGTGCGGTGTTGTTGTAAAAAGGTCATGTTAGTTTATTATAATAAAATGTTACAATGCATTTTGTTCAAACTAAATGGCATACTGTTCGTCTGTACGGCTATCATATCTGCGGCAGGCTGTAAATGTATTTCATTTGCATTGTTTGCCAAATTAAAGTAGTGCTATAAATACATAATCAGTACATTTTTTTATTGTCTTTTAATATGGTACATAATACAGTTTAAGCACGTTTTGCCTTATTTATATCAAGCATAAACTTTTTGCATATGGAGTGAGGATGTCTGAAGTAATCACAGGTGATGTTACCTTAGAACAACAGCAAGATATAGCTATTATTTTACCTGCTTACAATGAAACTCTCACAGTGGTAGAAACAATACTTGCTTTTCATAAAGCCTTACCTGCCGCCCGTATTTATGTAATTGATAATAATTCCAGTGACGATACGCAGGCCAAAGCAAGGGCAACCATGCAAGAACACAACATTGCTGGCGCGGTACTTTTTGAAAAAAGGCAAGGCAAAAGCAATGCAGTGCGGCGTGCTTTTTTGGAGGTAGACGCCAAGGTTTACTTGCTCTCTGATGCAGATTGTACCTACCCAGCAGATCAAGCTGCTGCAATGGTTTTGCCAGTCTTACAAAACCAAGCCGACATGGTTATTGGGGATAGGATTTCTGGTGGGGACTATAAGCGTGAAAATACACGCCCCTTGCATAATTTTGGTAATATCTTAGTGCAACGCTTGGTTAATTTTGTTGGCAAATCAAATTTTAATGATATTATGACTGGATATAGAGCTTTGAGTGCGGCCTTGGTGCGCACCTATCCCTTGCTTGTGGAAGGATTTCAAATTGAAACAGATTTAAGCCTTTTTGCAGCTCAAGCAAGGTTTCGTTGTGTGGAAATTCCCATTAACTATGTAAATAGACCTCAAGGGTCATTTTCAAAACTCTCCACCGTATCAGACGGCATAGGTGTGCTTTTAACAATATTTCGTATTATGCGTTTTTATAGACCACTAATGTTTTTTACTTTTTTTGCATTATTGTTGGGCTTATTGGGTTTGGCTATAGGTATACCCGTCATTACTGAATTTATGCGCACAGGCTTTATTACTAAGGTGCCGACGGCAATATTGGCGGCCGCACTAGAAATTATTGCTGCCAACATGCTGTCTGTGGGGCTTATTTTAGACGCAGCGGCGCATCAAAACTCCATAGTCATAGAAAATACCATAAGAAAGTATACAACACATAAATATTCTAAGTAATAGATATTAAAATAAATCGGAAAGATTAAGGTTTGTTTTTTAGTGCCTGCTGGCGAAAGTTAAGTGCATTATCAAGGTCACGCCCTTCATCATAAATGCCTACTATTTTATCAGTTATTTGTATATTTTTTGCCCTGCGTGAATAGCGAAAAATATTTTTATAGTCCGCTTCATATTTATCCCCAAGCCAACCTTGGCAAATGGTCACCACAAGTTCACGGGCAAGACATAGACACAATGGGTCAATATTAGTAGGGCGCACTATGGGTTTGTCATCTTCATCCCTTGGCAAATAAGGAATATTGTGAGCTTTTGAAACATCAATACGGGCAATGAGCATGTCTGTCGCGGGGTGAGCTTCGTAAATGTTAAAGGCTTGTTTGGTAAGGACATTATCATCATCTAAAAATACAAGACGCTTGCCTTTTGAAGCCTTGAGTAAGGCTTGGCGAATGGCATTGCCAAAGTCATTATTGCTTGGCAAATCGTAATATTTAATTTGAGGCAATTCTCGTACTCGCTCACCCTTAACACCGTCAAAACCCACCAGTATTTCAACACTATCTTGCGCTAAATTAGCAAAGTCACGCGCGGCAATAACAGAGTCAATGGCTAAAGCCAGAGCCTTTGGTCTATCCCCACGACTAGGAATTATAATGGAATACTTTAACATGCACATTGAGTATCATTTTTAAGGTAATGCTTCAAGAGCAGAGGGGCTAGACATAAAAGGCAAAAAGACATGGATTGCCACGGCGGACTGTGTCCGCCTCGCAATGACTAAAAAAGGGTGAAGTCATTATGACTTCACCCTTATATTTTATACTTTTGCATCTAAGTATTACTTGTCTAGGTCGCTTAAAAAGCGTCAGATGCAAGGAAGGTTGAAATTTTTTGAGGGTGTATAGGGCTCTTATGGCCATACCCCGAAAAAATTTCAATCTGACGAGGCAGATGATGTTTTATAAGCGGCCTAGTACATGCCGCCCATGCCACCCATACCTCCCATACCACCCATATCAGGCATGGCAGGAACGTCTTTCTTTGGCTCTGGAGCATCAGCAATGGCGCACTCAGTGGTGAGCAATAAAGAAGCTACAGAAGCGGCATTTTGTAAAGCTGTACGGGATACCTTTTTGGGATCGATAACGCCAGCTTTAATAAGGTCTTCGTACTCGCCAGTGGCGGCGTTGAAGCCGTAACCGTCTTTACCGTCACGTACTTTTTCAACCACAATGGAGCCTTCAAAGCCAGCATTATGAGCGATTTGACGAATTGGTTCTTCGATAGCACGGCGGATGATGTTAACACCAGCTAGTTCATCATCATCAGCAGGCTTAATGTCATTAAGCACTTTAGATACACGAATGAAAGCAGTACCACCGCCAGGCACGATGCCTTCTTCAACAGCGGCACGAGTAGCGTTAAGTGCGTCTTCCACACGGTCTTTCTTTTCTTTCATTTCAATTTCAGTAGCAGCACCAACATGCACAACGGCAACGCCGCCCACAAGCTTAGCAAGACGTTCTTGCAGCTTTTCACGGTCGTAATCGGAAGAAGTTTCTTCAATTTGAGCACGGATTTGCTTTACACGGGCTTTGATGTCATCACCCTTGCCAGCACCGTCAACTACAGTGGTGTTATCTTTATCAATAACAACACGTTTGGCTGTGCCAAGTTCGGCTAGGGTTAGGTTTTCAAGTTGTACGCCAATGTCATCGGAAGCCACTTGGCCACCAGTAAGAATGGCAATGTCTTGAAGCATGGCTTTACGGCGATCGCCAAAGCCAG
>CAYJNE010000057.1:0-8345 GCA_964371345.1 uncultured Desulfovibrionaceae bacterium
AAGAAATTACTATTAAACCCTATTTACCCTTAAGGGATTCTTCCATCTCAGAAAATGTGGGACGAAATGGATTAGGTATGGCTCTACGTCCATATTCCACAGCCATAAGCGGCGTTGAACCACGAATAGCGGCAGCAACAGCCTCTTTAATGGCATTATAATAAAAATGTTCTTCATGGGCATGATTTTCAAGTTTAGCACCCATGGGGCCAAACACACCATAACATAGCAAAATACCAACAAATGTGCCTACAAGTGCCGCAGCAATATAGTGACCTAAAACTTCTGGCGGTTCATTAATTTTACCCATGGCAAGCACAACCCCAAGCACGCAAGCAACAATACCCATGCCAGGCATGGACTCAGCCATATGCGTCACCGCATGCGCTGGCAACATCTCTTCTTCATGCATGGTATGCATATCAATGGTCATGAGGCTATCAATATCGGCAGGATCCCCCGTGGTTAGATATACACGCAAGGTATCGCCAATAAAACTAACAGTTTTTTCTGATTTTGAAATGGATGGATATTTGCTAAATATGGCACTAGACTCTGGCTTTTCCACATCACTTTCAATACTAATAACACCCTCACGGTGCATTTTTGAAAAAAGTGCATAAAGTAAAGCCAAAGTTTCTAAATATTTATCTTTGCTTGAGCTAGGGTCACCAAAAATATGCTTTAGGCTTTTTGTAATAAGCTTCCAAGTGTACTTAGTTTGAGAGCCAAAAAAAGCCCCCATACAAGCACCTACAATAATAACATATTCAGCAGGTTGAAATAATATAAGAAAGTCGCCCTTGGCCATAACATAACCAGCAACAACACTTCCTATAACAATGAGTAAACCAATAATTATATACATATTATTTCCAAAAATAGCTGCGCTTTTTGCTTTACCATGTAATACATATCGAAAAAAATAATAAAATCTTTAGTCTGTGTGCAATTTTAGATTTCATGCTTCAAAGCATGCATGATGCTAACCCAAGTACGGACATCATGCAAGCTTGAGGCACTACCCTTATTTTATTGCTTTTTTCTACGACATGCCCGCTGCATCTCACATGAGCCCAACACTTGCGCAAATAAGCCTCACGGTATACAAATAAATATGCCCAAACAAAAGCCAGCCATAATGATTCAAGGCACTTGCTCCAACGCAGGCAAAAGCCTACTAGTAGCCGCGCTTTGCCGCATCTTCGCCCAAGACGGCTATAATCCTGCCCCCTTCAAAGCACAAAACATGGCCCTCAATTCGTTTGTAACCCCTGACGGTTGCGAAATTGGCAGAGCCCAAGCCCTGCAAGCCATTGCTTGTCATCGTGAGCCTTCTGCCTCCATGAACCCTGTACTTTTAAAGCCTCACTCAGACATCGGATCTCAAGTTATTATTATGGGCAAGCCCGTGGCGCATATGCCCGTTAAAGAATATATTAAATACAAGCCCAAAGCATGGAAAAGTGTTACCGAGGCCTATGATAGTTTAGCAACAACTGCCGACATTATGGTTATTGAGGGCGCAGGCTCACCAGCAGAAATAAATTTAAAAGCGCACGATATTGTAAATATGGCCATGGCAAAATACGCTAAGGCCAAAGTACTACTTTGTACAGACATTGACCGTGGTGGGGCCTTTGCCTCCCTTGTGGGCACACTTGCCCTGCTTGACAAAAGCGAACAAGATTTAATTTCAGGTTTCATTCTCAATAAATTTCGGGGTGATGCAAGCCTTTTAGACCCAGCACTACATGACATCACAAGCATGACTCAAAAACCTTTTTTGGGTGTGGTGCCATTTATCAAAAATCTTAACTTACCAGAGGAAGATTCAGTTAGCTTTCGCCTATATGGTGAAGACAATGCGGCCCAATATCCAAAAAACAGCAAAAATTGCTTAGATGTAGCCCTAATTGACCTGCCCCATATCAGCAATCTCACAGACATTGACGCCTTGCGAGTTGAGCCAGATGTTCACTTGCGTATTGTGCGCAATGTTGCAGAACTGGGCACGCCTGATGTACTGCTCTTAGTGGGCACCAAAAACACACCGTTCGACCTTGAATATTTACACTCTAGCGGCCTATCCAAAGCTATTACGGAACGCAGTGACAAAATCCCGCTTATCCTTGGCATTTGCGGGGGATTGCAAATACTGGGGGAAGAAATACACGACTCCATGGGCATTGAAAACACAGAATCCAAAAGCTATGCAGGATTGGGCCTTTTACCCTTACGCACTGAATTTTTACCACAAAAAACCCTTGGGCAATGCACAGCAAAGTATAAAAATAAACTTAATATAGAAGGTTACGAGATACACCACGGACACACAACCGCAATCACTCCGCTTGACGAAGTAGTACACGATGTCTCAAGGCCCACGGCAAAACTTGGCTGGGAGCTAAATACAAAAAAAGGTCGCATCTTGGCAACTTACTTACACGGGGTGCTTGATAATGATGAATTTAGGCGGGTTATACTTGACGATGTGCGCCGAACAAAAAGCCTTGACCCCATTGAGAGCATTACACCATACAGCCTTGGACCAAGCTTAAATGCCTTGGCAGATGCCGTACGTGAAAGCCTTGATATGAAACATATCTATAAATTATTGGGCTTTTAAAAAAAATCCGCTCAGGATGTAGTAAAAAATACACCCTGAGCGAATAATAAAATAAAAATTACATGCCTGCTAAACTTTCAAGCTCTGTTTCTGTAAGGAGCTTATCAAGGTCAAGCAAGATAAGCAGCCTATCTTCAAGCTTACCTACGCCACGCATATACTCAGACCCAATACCCGCCACAACAGCTGGTGGTGGTTCCACTGTGGACTCAGTAATACGCAATACTTCGCAAACTGCATCTACTACAAAACCAACAATTTGCCCTGATAAATCCATAACCTTAATACGAGTTTGGCTATCATGAACAGCGGCTTTCATTCCAAAGCGTTTACGCATGTCAATTACTGGAATAACCTTACCACGCAAGTTAATTACGCCTTCTACGAATGAAGGTGCATTGGGAACCTTGGTTATGGGCATCATGCGAATAATTTCTTGCACCTTTAAGATGTCCACGCCAAATTCTTCTTCAGCAATCTTAAAGGTTACCAATTGAATAAGACTGCTATCATCAGAGCCGTGATACGTACTTTTGTCACTCATAATGCTTCCTTTGTCATATGTTCAGTAAATTCATACACAATTTTCTGGTTATTTCATCGGCAGTATTTAATATTACTATACCCCATGACAAACAATAACCTTGCAAAAATGTAATAAAATAAATTAACAACATTTGCAAATCTGTATTGAGTTTTTTTTTTACTTTTGATAATCTGTATTTGAGAATAGTGCATATCTACTTTGAATTTACAGCGTTAGTGCATATAATACACCCATAAGGGTAGGAATTATGACAAAAAACCGCGCCATTGCCATCATCATCCCAGCTGTTACCATTATTATCATTGCAATATTGTTGCTCAGCTACACTATTTATGAAAGGGTTGAAAAATCCCTCACTGACCTTGCAGTATCTAAGGTCTCTGTACTTCTTGACAATGTAGGCAATAAAGTCAGTACAGACTTCGACAACGCCCTAATATTACAAACAAACATCCGAAACAACCCAGAAATCATTGCCCTAGTTAAAGATCCATCCAATGTCGAGCTCAACAAAAAGGCAGTAATTGCCCTTGAAAAAATACTAAAAGAATCCACAATTTCTTCAACCCACTTGCATAGAGTTGCTATTTTTTCTGCCACAGGGCAACCCCTCATTCATATGGGGCCACAGGGCACAGAACACCCCAAAAATATACGTCCACTCCATGACTATACTGCAGAAAAAAATGTTAATCATGACATCATTAATCTAAATAAAGACTATGCATCCCAAGCCCTTTATAGTGCCTTCCCCATATTTTCTGAGGGTGAATTTGCTGGTAGCATTGAATGTTATATAGATATGCCCAAAGTAGGCGAAATTCTTAAGCAACGAGCCTTAACCATATCCCAAACTGCCATACTTGTAATTGGCAGTAGTGACGGCAGAATTTTCAACATATCCAATGAGTCCTTACTTAATAAAGCTAAGAATATTGAAGAGTTTGAAGACGTCCTCAGCAACACCCACCCCAATGAAAAGAAAATAATGACGTCCCTATACTTGCCTAAACATCACATTTTAATAGGACTTTATCAAAATGTTGATAGGCTGGCTAAAGTCAATGCTGAAATTCGCAATGAAGTTATAGCCATTATAACCATAACCATACTTTTAAGCAGTGTTATTGCTTACTTTTTATTGAAAATGGTTTTACGCAGTCACCTTGGGGAAGAAAAAAGACTCACCCAAGCCATAGACCTTATGCACCTTCCCATGTGGGAATATATCGCGCCAGGCATATTAAACTTGAACGAATATGCGTTTAGACTTTTAGGCAGAGAACCCCAAGCAAAAGGCTTTGACCTTGAAGGCCTGCATGAACTCGTCCACCCCGAAGACATGGGTAAGGGCCTATTTCTCACAAGATCCCCTTCCAACGAAGCAACTGAAGTGACTTACGACGGGCCTTTGCGCTTTGCCCATGCCGATGGACACTGGCATTGGTTACACATTAAAGGCCACGCCACTCGTGGTACTACTGGAGTTATCCAATACGGAACAGGCATTTTTGTAGACGTGCACGAATGGCACCTAAAGATGCAGCAAGACAAGGCATACCAGCGTAGCCTTGAAAAAGTGGTACAAGAGCAATACACCAGAGCTCAAAAAAATGATGATTTAATTCTCTACGAAAAATCATTACTATATAATGTAATTAATTATATTCCTGACTTTATTTACTTTAAGGAAACAGATGGACGCGTTTTAGGCGGCAACCAAGCCTTCCTCGACTTAATGCAATATGATCTTGCAAGCATTCGAGGCAAGACCCTTAATGAAATTTCCTTACCATTTTCCATTAGTGAGGAAGCAAAGATATTCCTTTTAAACAACGATAACGTCATAGATAGCGAAGAAAACTCCGTACGCTGCATGGTCGACCTTGTGTATGAAGACGGCCACATATTACCGCTCGAAATATTCAAAGCAGGATTTAAAGACCACCTCGGAAATGTGGTGGGCATTGTAAGCATTGCCCGAGATATTTCAGAACACATCACCATTGAGGAGGCTTTGCGCACCGCCAAAAGAGCCGCTACTGAGGCTAATACCGCCAAGAGCAACTTCTTGGCTAATATGAGCCATGAAATACGCACCCCACTCAATGGCATTTTAGGCTTAAACCATTTAGCCCTAAAACAAGCACCCCCTGAACTAACAAACTACCTTGAAAAAATTGATGTTTCAGCCAAAACACTATTAAAAATAGTCAACGATATTTTAGATTTTTCTAAAGTAGAAGCTGGCCGTATTGAGGTAGAGCATATCCCCTTCCGCATTGCCAGAAGCATACAATTCGCCATAGATATGCTCCAACACCAAGCCGATGAAAAAAATATTTACATCAAATTTGTAACCATTGGTGATTTGCCAGAATATATTTTAGGCGACCCATTGCGCTTTAGACAGTCGCTTCTTAATATTCTCAACAATGCTGTGAAGTTCACAGCAGAAGGTGGGGTTACCATAACTGTCACTGTATCCCAAGAAGTAGCTCTACAAGCCAGCATCACCATTAATATTGAAGATACTGGCATCGGCATGAGTGACGAGCAAAGAAACAAAATATTCCAACCATTTATGCAAGCAGACACTTCAACCACACGCCGCTATGGGGGCACAGGCCTTGGCTTACCCATTACCCGTTCTCTCATAGAAGCCATGGGGGCAGAGCTCACAGTTACAAGCACAAAAGACGTAGGCTCAAGCTTTAGTTTTACCCTAAATGCACAAATACCAACCGATATAGAGATAAACATAAACCCAGAAGAAAATGACCAAGCAATGCTTGAACGCATCAAAGGAAAGAAAATTTTATTGGTCGAAGACAATGAAATAAATCAACTAATTGCTACAGAAGTTTTAGAAAGCTTTGGCCTGAGTGTCGCTTTAGCATGTGACGGACAGCAAGGCGTTGATATGGCCCTACATGGCGACTTTGATCTAATACTTATGGATATACAAATGCCCACCATGGACGGGCTCACAGCTGCAAAAACATTACGCTATAATAATTACACAAAGCCAATTATAGCCATGACTGCCAATGCCATGCCCGAAGATAAGATTAGGGCTAGAGAATCTGGAATGCAAGAGCATATTGGTAAACCATTTGACGCTAAAGACCTGCAAAAATGCCTCATCAAATGGCTTGATGACGGTAATGTAGTATAGCCTTAACCCTCTATTATGTAGAGGCACAAAAGAATAAAAATAAAGGAGATGAACGTGAAATCACTAAAAGGCACACAAACTGAAAAAAATATTCTCACCGCATTTGCTGGTGAATCCCAAGCCAGAAACCGCTATGACTTCTTTTCAAGCAAAGCCAAGGGTGACGGATTCCGCCTAGTGCAAGAAGTGTTTGCCGAAACAGCAAGCCAAGAAAAAGAACATGCCAAACGCTTATTCAAATACCTTGAAGGTGACGAAGTTGAAATCGTAGGCGCCTTCCCTGCTGGTATCATTGGTAGCACAGAAGTAAACCTCATTGCTTCCGCTGCAGGTGAAAACCATGAGCATACCATTATGTACCCAGAATTCGCCGCCACTGCGGACAAAGAAGGCTTTGGCGAAATCGCAGTTGTAATGCGCAATATTGCCATAGCGGAAGCTTTCCATGAAAAACGCTTCCTAAGCCTTGCCAAACAAATTAAAGAAGCAACCATGTTTAACCAACCACAACCGACCATGTGGCACTGTCTGAACTGTGGCTGGTTACATCAAAGTGCTGCCGCACCTGAACTTTGCGGTGCTTGCAACCACCCGCAAGCGCATTTTGAGGTGCTTTACCACACTTACGGTTAAAACTAAGAATTGCATATTATTTAAACAAAAAAATCCCCTGCACTTGCAAGGGATTTTTTTAATTTAGCAACCAAATTAATCATTTTTCATAAAAAATTCACAATAAAACGATGTTTTTTGCGTAGATTTATTATAACCATGCAAAACAATTCTATCTTGAATATTTTGCTCAATTGCAAAAGTATCGTTTAATTTAAGTTCAGAACAAAAATATATGCTAAAGGCATTTAATTTGGACAAGTTAGCATGTTCATCTGACAAAGCATCAAAGGCAAACTCGCCATAGCGGCAATTATTAACATGCCCAAAGGCATCAATAAAACTTCTAAGTACTTTCCGTTCGCAATTATGCGTATATTCAAGTTTTTCCTTAAATACAGGGGCTACGTCCATTAAAAATTCAGGATGCGGCTCCACAAGTTTAAAAGGTAACTCTGCCTTACGATATAAAGCTTGCGCATTAAAATCCATTAAAACTGAATAAATAGTTGCAACAAAAACCACTTCACCAGTATCATCACATGCTTTAACTTCTCGCCTAAAATAAATACGCTTGCGCTCACTATGCCAAGTTCGAAAGGTTAAATTTGTACAACCTTGAACATGCTTTTTAATCTCAAAATGTAAACTAACGATAACCCAGCCCACATTTTTTTCCAAGCATGAATCAAAATCCACATGGTAAAATTCCAAATGCTCATCAACCACTTTACCAATAATATGCTGATAACCATGCGGTTTGATATAACCATGCGAATCAAGATAAGCAAATTCCACTTTTGCATTATATGCGTGTTCAAATTCTGTATTCATAAATATCTCTTGCATCAAGTTAAATGGTAAAACATTTTCAAATCTGCAACACATATATCTTGTCAATATCTTGATGTCCATGCAAAAATTAAAGACGGCTTGCCATTGTCATTTCGAGGAACGAGCCTGCGAGATGATAACCTGTCCTGAGGAAGCACAACGTTCTGACGTAGGATGGGAATCCATGTCGTTAGACACCACCACACAAAGACAATATTCACTCATTAGCTCTAAAACATTAATCAGCGAACGCACCATTTAAAAGTCCTTTAGAGCCCTGTTTTTTTTGTGAAATGCGAAAGTGTGTAGCATCACAATCACTTTTGCGAGTATTTTTCATTTTAGCAAGGAAAACAAGTTTTTTAGAGGGGAGTTGGGTCTTCCCCCAATGACCCGATAAAAAACGTAGTTTGACGTAGATAAAATTAAAAAGACGAAGCAAAAAAACAAAAAAAGCTCTTCGCGCTATAAGCAGCAAAGAGCTTTTCAGGAAAAAATTGACAGCGGCCTACTTTCCCACAATAAAGACTGCAGTATCATTTATT
>CAYJNE010000058.1:0-2828 GCA_964371345.1 uncultured Desulfovibrionaceae bacterium
CCCACCCACACGTGTTTAATTTTTTTGCATTTTTTTCCTTTTTTTTAGGGGGCTGCGGGGGGGTCAACCCTTTTGTCAAAAAATGGTTCCCCCCCCAGACCCCCCTTCCAAAAAACTTTAATGCCAATAATATCCCTCTGGGATATTATTGGTTTTATTGTTATTGTGAGGAGCCACAAACAGAGTGTGAGAGGCGGCAATTCACTTATTTATAAGCAACAGAAGCCTTAATATAGGCTTTTGCAAGCCAATCTGTAAACAGTTTATGCCCCAAAAAGTGTATTTTAAGTGTGGTGATAATGTTAAAGCGTTGTTATATCCAGTGTTTATATTTTTGGTGTGGCTTTGTTTCTTGCTAAATAAAAGCAATAGTGGTACAATTATAAGATATAATTTGAAGGTGTAATGTGGATAATAGACCGATTTTCCTCATAGGTATGAGGGGTAGTGGCAAAACCAGTGTGGGGCAGGCCTTGGCAAAGCGTCTTGGCTGGGCCTTTATGGACACTGATGCCTTGGTGGAAACTGAGTGCGGCTGTAGTATTACGGAATTGGTAGAAAGAGAAGGCTGGGAAGTTTTTAGAGCACTTGAAAGTAAAGCCTTACACAAATGCACTCACGAAAAAACCGTTGTTGCCACTGGCGGGGGGATTATCCTTGCCAAACAAAATAGAGATTTTTTGCAAAATTACGGGCCAGTGTTCTTTTTATCCGTACCATTGGATATACTTATAAAACGCATTGCAAACGATGATGACAAACGTCCAGCCTTGACAAGTGAAGGCACGTTGCACGAAGTGGAAACCATATTAAATGAACGTTTGCTTTTATATGAAGGCACAGCGCATTTTGAAGTGGATGCTTCATTATCAATTAATGATATTGTTGATAAAATTATGACTTTCATCCGCTCTCGTCGGCGGGAAGTATGCAAATGGAAGTGAATTCCATTTGCCCGCCTTGTTCGCTCTACGGCTCGCCACGGCTCGCGACTGCCGTCGGCTTTAAGGTAAGTTTTAAAGTTTTTTTGGGAAGAAAGCTCACTTTTTTGAAAGGAAATAAGCATGTCAGGCAATACTTTTGGTAATATTTTTCGTTTAACCACTTTTGGTGAATCGCATGGTGTTGCTCTTGGTGGCATTGTGGACGGTTGCCCGTCTGGGCTTAGTTTGAGTGAGCCCTTTATTCAAGAGCGTCTTGATAAACGCCGTCCAGGTGGGCAAGAGGGCAAGGACGCCCTTGCCAGTACCAGTCGTAAAGAAAATGATAAAGTGCGCATACTTTCAGGTGTTTTTGAGGGTAAGACCACTGGCACACCCATAGCTTTTGTAATTGAGAATGAAAATCAAAAATCTGAGGACTACAATAAGCTTGCACAAATTTTCAGGCCTGGCCATGCGGACATAAGTTATATAAGCAAGTATGGCTTGCGTGACCACCGTGGTGGTGGGCGAGCTTCGGGGCGTGAAACTGTGGCACGAGTGGCAGGTGGTGCCATTGCTGAATGCTTGCTTTTGCAAGAGGGTATTGAGATATATGCCGCAACCATGGAATTTTGTGGGGTTGGTGTGCCGCGGGCAGAAGTTGATATATTAACTGCGCATACTAGGCCATTTTTTGCGGCGGCTGAGTCTTCCGTTGTGGTTTGGGAAAAAATTGTGGAAAAAATTCGTGAGCGCAAAGACACTGTGGGCGGAATTGTGCGTATTGAGGCCCACAATGTGCCAGCGGGCTTGGGCGAGCCTGTGTTTGGTAAACTTGATGCCAGCTTAGCGGCGGCTCTTATGAGTGTTGGGGCAGTTAAGGGTGTTGAGGTTGGCGCAGGATTTGAGGCCGCGCGTTTGCGTGGTTCTGAGCATAATGACCCCATATTACCTATGGACGGTGGCATGCCACGCTTTGGGTCTAATAATGCTGGCGGAATTTTGGGTGGTATTTCTTCAGGGCAGGATATAATTTTACAAGCTGCCATAAAGCCCATTCCTTCCATTGGTAAAGAACAGGATAGTATTGATATAAATGGAGAAGCTGTGCGCCTGAGTGTGGGTGGGCGGCATGATATTTGTGCCATACCACGGGTGGTGCCTGTGCTTAAGGCCATGACTGCCCTAGCCCTTGCCGATGCTCTACTTATGCAAAGGCGTATGGGGGAACACCGTGCATAATGATGACACGCAAGACATAAACCCAGAAATAGAAATAGACGCAAGTGTGGAGCGCATTCTTTTTCACAATGAGGAGAATGGCTATACTGTGATGCGCATTTTGCCGCACGGTGCTAAGGATTTGTTTACTGCCATTGGCTATATGTTAAATCCTCAAGCTGGGGTGCAGGTTCATATTGCGGGAAATTGGGTTAACAATGCGAAATACGGGCGGCAAATTTCCATGCTTAGTTGTGAGGAAAAATTGCCCGCAACAACAGAAGGTATAAGACTTTTCCTAGCTTCCGACCTCATAAAGGGTATTGGTGATGTGGTGGCCACAAGAATTGTGGCAAAATTTGGCACTGAGACCATACGCATCATTGATGAAGACCCCGAACAACTTTTGAAAATTCAAGGTATTGGCAAAAAAAATCTAAAGCGAATTGTGGAGAGTTGGTCTGCCAATCGTGGCACTCGTGAACTAATGGTATTTTTGCAACCACATGGCATTACGGCTAATTATGCCGTGCGCATCTATAAGCATTATGGCCCAAGTGCCCTAGAAATCATTAAAGAAAATCCGTATGTTATGGCAATGGATATGCATGGCATTGGCTTTTTAACGGCAGATAAGGCGGCACAAAAACTAGGCTTTAGTAAGGATAGCCCCTTGCGGGCCGA
>CAYJNE010000058.1:2928-8264 GCA_964371345.1 uncultured Desulfovibrionaceae bacterium
CAGATAAGGCGGCACAAAAACTAGGCTTTAGTAAGGATAGCCCCTTGCGGGCCGAAGCTGGACTTTTATATACGCTTGCCAAGTGTTCCGATGACGGGCATGTGTATATGCCGAAGGAAGCTTTATTAACCAAGACTTCTGACAGTTTAGAAATTGTTTATGACTTACTTGAGGACGCCATAGGAAGCCTTGAGCGGGACGGGCGCATTGTGTGTGAGCCTTATAATGATGAAATGGGTATTTATCTTGCCCGTTATTATCACTATGAAAGTAAGATTTCTTATTATTTGAAGCGTATTTTGCATTCGCCAAAGTCTGTGCATTTTAAGAATGCTGAGGAAATTATTACTGAAGTTATTAAATCATTACCAATAGATATGGCGGTGGAGCAAGAAGAAGCGGTACTCACCTCCACCAAATCTAAGGTTATGGTGTTAACGGGTGGGCCTGGTACGGGTAAGACCACCATTATCAATGCCATTATCAAGGTATTTGAAAAGGTTAAGGCCAAGATATTGTTGGCAGCACCCACGGGGCGTGCGGCCAAACGCATGGCTGAGGCCACGGGCCGAGAGGCCAAGACTATTCACCGTTTACTGGAGTTTAATCCTAGTGAAGACGGCTTTGTGCGCAATGAAAATAATCCCCTTGCTTGCTCGCTTATGATTGTGGATGAAGCCTCAATGATGGACACTTTACTGTTTTATCATCTACTTAAGGCGGCACCGCTTGGGGCAACCATTCTGCTGGTGGGGGATGTTTATCAATTACCTTCAGTTGGGCCTGGCAATGTGCTAAAGGATATTATTGCATCCCGTGCGGTGCCTGTGGTTGAACTTACGGAAATATTTAGACAATCAGCCGAGAGTGAAATCATTCGCAATGCGCACTTAATCAATCATGGTGAAGTGCCATTTCTTGATTCTAGCAAGGATCGCCCTAGTGACTTTTATTTTATTAGCCAAAATGACCCAGAAAAAGCGGCAGAACTCATTGTTAATTTAGTAAAAGACCATATTCCCCGCCGTTTTGGTTTTAACTCTGTGGATGAAATTCAGGTTCTAACCCCCATGCATAAGGGGTCGGTTGGTTCTAGTAATTTGAATACCTTGTTGCAAAAGGCTCTCGTGCCAGAGCGGGCAGAGCATTTGCAAAGGGGCGAGCGTATTTTTTGCCTTGGGGATAAGGTAATGCAAATACGCAATAACTATGAAAAAGACGTGTATAATGGCGACATTGGGCGTGTAATTATAATGGATACCAAGGAGCGCACCCTGACTGTGCGCTATGATGAGCGTAATGTTCCCTATGAATTTGACCAACTAGACGAAGTTGTGCCAGCTTATGCCATTTCCATTCATAAATCCCAAGGGTCGGAATATCCTGCCGTGGTAATACCTCTAATGGTTCAACATTACATGCTTTTACAGCGTAATTTAATTTATACTGGTGTAACTCGTGGTAAGAGCTTGGTGATTATTGTGGGTGAAAAAAAGGCCCTGCATATGGCTATTAATAATAATCGCACGCATAAGCGATTTACTCGCCTATGTGAACGGTTAACCTGTTGAAAAAGGGTGACCTACTGCGTCAGATTAAATTTTTTTTCGGGGTATGGACCATAAGAGTCCTATACGCCCTCAAAAAAATTTAATCTTCCTTGTATCTCACCCCTTTTTGAACAGGTTAGATAACATTGTGTTTTAACGGTGTTCCATGCAAAAAATAATATCCTTCATTTTAGCCTTAGCTTTACCATTGGCTGTGGGCTTTGGGGCTAGCAAACTTTTTGGCGAAAGTGCGCAAGTTTACAATACTTTCGTCTTGCCGCCATTTGCTCCCCCTGCGTATTTATTTGGCATAGTATGGACATTTATATACGTGCTTATGGGTTTGGCCTCGTATTTGATTTTTCAGGCTGACGTAGTAAAAAACCAAAAAAATAAGGCTTTAATGTTATATGCTTCCCAGTTGGTAGTGAATTTTTTTTGGACTTACTTTTTCTTTAACTTAGGCTGGATGTTTTTTGCTTTCTTGTGGATATTGTTCTTGATATCCTTGGTGCTTCTTTGCATGCACAGTTTTAAAAAGATTTCAAAGTGGGCATTTTTGCTTTTTATTCCGTACCTTCTTTGGAGTACTTTTGCGGCGTACCTTAATTTAAGTTTATATATTCTTAATGGTTAAATATTTTAAAAGATTTAATTAAATGGGAAGCATATGCTTGACCAATTACTATGGAAAACTAAATAAATGCAACTTCAAAACGCACATATACGCCATGCGGCACGCCTATCCTTTGTATTGTTGGGTGTAGCTGTGGCCATGTGGGGCGCACTAATCCCGTATGTTAAAGTAAACCTTGGCGTAGATGAAGGCGTTTTAGGTTTATTATTGTTATGCGTGGGCTTTGGGGCTTTGTTTTCCATGCCCTTTGCGGGTGCTTTAACTACGCACTTTGGCTGCCGCCGTATGTTGCAAGTTGCCCTGCCTTTGAATTTTATATTTATTATACTGGTTTCATTAGCTAATAATATTTGGCTGTGTGCCGTGGGCTTACTTGCTTTGGGTATGGTGTCTGGCATTACAGATATAGCCATTAACATTCAGGCCGTAATCATCGAAAAAGAATATCAAAATGAGCAGAAAGGGCGCAAGGGCCTCATGTCCGACATGCACGGTATGTATAGTATGGGTAATATTTTGGGAGCATTGGGCATGATTAGCCTTTTGAGCCTTGAACTAAGCCCACTGTTATCCGTAGTTATATTTACGGGTGTGTCCTTTGCCATTATTTTTTGCTATTGCTCACCACACTTTTTACCCTATGCCAGCAAGTCTCAAGAAGGCGCGCGCTTTGCCTTACCTAGGGGGCTGCTATTATTTATCGGGGTATTGTGCTTTTTGCTCTATATGAATGAAGGTATTGTGCTTGATTGGGCGGCAATTTTTCTCATTACAGAGCGACAAATTGACCCAGCTCAAGCGAGTATGGCCTTTGTGTTTTTTTCCATAAGCATGACCCTAGGGCGTTTAAATGGTGATAAGCTCGTACAAAGATTTGGAGTAAAAAAAGTATTGCTTTACGGTGTGTTGTTGGCAGCGGTAGGTGAGGCAACCATAATTTTTGGGGATACTGCTTGGTCAAGCTTGGTGGGTTTTGCCTGTGTGGGGCTTGGGTCTGCCAATGCTATACCCCAGCTGTTTTCCCTTTCAGCAAAACAAAAGGAAATTCCAATACATACAGCCATATCCACGGTGACAATTTTAGGCTTTATAGGTCTTTTGCTAGGGCCTGCCATTATGGGCTTTGTGGCAGAAGCCTTTGGCCTATCCGCAATTTTTGGGATCATGGCAGTGGTTTTGATTGGCGTGGGCAGTGTTGTGCCGTGGCTTTTTAGGTCACGTGCCGTGTAAAATTAAAAATCTGCGGAAGATTCAATATTTATTTTCTTAACCCTTGGGTCAGCATAAAGGGTTTTTCTTAAAGCTTCTAGTGCTTGAATGGCATTTTTTAGGGGCATATCAACCTTGAATTTCATTTTAATGTATATGCCATAATCAATGCCGTATTTGAGAACAATAAGGTCTTTTAATTCAAAGTTTTGTTCATCTTTTTTAATGTCTTCATTGATTATATTCAAAAAATATTCGTGCATTTCTTGGGATGCATGAGTGCCCGCAATACCCACAATGCTATTAAAAAATATTGTCCATGCCGCTTTTAAGAGCATTAAAATAACAACTATGGTGGCAATTTTTTCTGCATAAATCATCCAAGTAATATTATGCTCAATACCATAATTGGTAATCAAAAGCCCTGCAATTACAACAATTGTTGAATATGCATCAGCTAATGATTCAGTGCCGCTACTTTTAAGAGTGTGCGAATCTAACACTCTGGCTTTATATAAAACATAATAAGATAAGAAAAGCTTAACAACAAACGTAGCAATGGAAACAGTAAGCACAATATTGCTAACGCTCGTGGCAACTATATTCCAATTGGTTATGAGTTCCGTCACAAGCTCATAGGTCATGAAAAAAATAAGCACAGATACGGTGAGGGATGCGGCGTATTCAAGGCTTCCATGCCCGAAGGGGTGTTCGTCATCCACAGGTTTTTTTGCTATGTATAGGCCAATCATGGCAAAAATATCAGTAAGTAAATCAGAGGCAGAATGAATGCCGTCTGCAATAAGTAGCTGGCTATTATACAAAAAACCAACAATAATTTTTGCTAACGCCAATAGTACATTGGTAATGGCGTTTATAACCATTACAAAAAATTGCTTATCTGAAATTTTTATCATGTTGTCCCTGTGCGGTAAAATCTATTTCTAGCATAGTTATTTCACTTCGTGTCCCTATTCTATATGGCATGTGCCAAGGGCCAACTATTTTCCAAAAGCCAACGCCCACTCCAGAGGTCACAATGGTGTGCACACCTTCAATTTTTTTATAGCCATAAGCATTGGGAAGTCTTGATTTTAATAACAAATTATAGGGGAAAAATTGTCCCGCATGGGTATGGGCAGAAAGTTGCACATCTGCCTTGTTTTTAACGCTATCTGGTATGCTTTGCGGATTATGGTCTAAAATAATAATAGGCTCACCAAGTGATACGTCATTTTCCGCATATAATTCTTGCAAGGTTTTTCTTTCGCCAGTGGTATAGTCTCTACGCACATCATCTCTTGCAACAAAATTTATCCCTTCAATTTTTAGGACTTCATCTCGTAATATTTTAATGCCAAGCGACTGCAAATATTTTATATTTTGTTCAATGTCATTGCCATAATATTCATGATTGCCCAAAATGGTATATATGCCATATTTGGATTTTAGCGGAGAAAAAACTTTTTTGTAATCATCCCTTATCTTTGTGTGGCTATTTTGTAAAACATCTCCACCAAAAATTATTATATCAGGATTTTGTGCATTGATTTTCGCAACCATGTCTATGAATAAATTTTTATTAGATGTGGTAGTAAGGTGTAAATCCGCAACAAAGGCTATTTTTATTTTTTCCAAGTGTGATTTTTTATTGATAGCAATTTTATTGCTCATAACTTCTGGATTTCTATAATTATAATATCCAATGCTTCCAATAATAATCAAAGCCAGAGGAAATATGATAAATAAAAATTTCTTTTGCATGGGGAAAATTGTATAATGCACAAGAAAAACAATAAAAGAGGTTATGAGAAAATAATGTATAAAAAATATATAATTACCTAAAAAGTATCCAAAAAACTCATTTTCAGTGATGATATTTTTACGCACCTTCGCTAGAGGATAAATGCATAAAAACATAACGGTGCTAAATAATAATA
>CAYJNE010000059.1:0-5150 GCA_964371345.1 uncultured Desulfovibrionaceae bacterium
ATGATAAGCACTTAAAACGTGCTGGTCTTGACTATTGGCCCCATGCCCATGTGCAAACATGGCCTAGCTTTGAGCACTATGTGGCAGAATTTGGTAGCAAAAAGCGTTTGGTTATGACTTCGTCCAAGGGGGGTGAGCATGTGCATCGCTTCAGCTTTACTGCTGAGGATAGTTTGATTTTAGGCCCAGAAACTAGGGGCTTACCTCAAGATATTTTGGCCCTTGGCCATGCTAGGGTGCGCATACCCATAAATGATAAAGTGCGTAGCCTAAACCTTGCTACAGCGGCTGGTATTGTGCTTTATGCGGCCCTTGGACAATGCGGGCTTTTGGATGAATTGTAATGTTTGAATTTGTAATCACCAGAACATGGCTTCCAGTGCTTGCTTTTGCCCTTGATATGTTTTTGGGGCATCGCAAAACTTGGTGGCGGCACCCTGTATGCTATATTGGTGATTTGCTAAGATTTATTGAACCACTGGCCCGCAATTTTGGGGCAAGTATAAATAGCGTGCGCATGGCAGGTTTTTTGAGCGTAGTTTTTGTGGCTGGGCTTACTGGTTTTGTGGTTTGGTTTTTGATAAATTTACCCTACGTGGGCTTGATTTTTACCATTTATTTTTCTTATAGCGGCCTTGCCACCAAGTCGCTGCTTACATATTTTAATGAAGTATTAGCAAGTGTTGAGGATGACCCCCTTGAAGAAGCCCAAAAGTCCGTGGCTCAATTGGTTAGTCGTGACACCACTGTGCTTGACCGAGATGAATTGCGTAAAACTTTGGCTGATACATTTTCTGAAAACTTTACCGATGCTGTAGTAGCACCTATTTTTTGGCTACTTATTGGTGGACCAGTGGGTTTATGGATGTATAAGGCTGTAAGTACTATGGATTCCATGTGGGGTTATAAGGCGGAGCCTTGGACGGATTTGGGTTTTGCGGGGGCCAAGGCCGATGATGTTTTAGCTTATATTCCCGCACGGTTAAGCGTGTTTATTCTTGCTGTAGCCAATGAATATGAAAATATTGTTAAAAAAACTGGTGGAAGCTGGCCTAGTGCTTGGGTGATTTTTGCACAAGCTAAGGATATGCCAAGCCCCAATTCTGGCTTGCCCATGGCCAGTGCCGCTTGGCTTATGAATGCTCGTTTGGGTGGCCCCAGTGTGTATTTTGGAACTATGGTTGATAAACCTTGGCTTGGCCCACCCGAGGAAGATGCTAAACCGTGGGATAAGCAGAGGCTACAGCATCTACACACTATAATTCAAGTGGCTTCATATGTAGGGCTGTATCTTATGGCGGCATCGTTTTTTGGATTTTTTTGGTTGTTGTTGATATTATATGGATAATCGCTACTTAATCCCCAATCTTGAGCCTAGTGCCATGCATCGTACTGAGAGCAATATAAAACGTAGCCTTTTTGTGTGTAGCATGGGCCATGCGGCGGATATTGACACTGCTCGCACCTTTGTGGAGCGTATAAAAAAAGAATTTCCCGATGCTACGCATAATTGCTGGGCCTTTGCTGCAGGGCCCCCGTCAGATACGGCAAAGGTTGGCTTTTCTGACGATGGTGAGCCACACGGCACAGCGGGCCGTCCCATGCTTACAGCTCTTTTGCATAGCGGCGTGGGTGAGCTTGTGTGTGTGGTTACGAGATATTTTGGCGGTGTAAAACTTGGCACGGGTGGCCTTGTGCGGGCTTATCAAGGTGCGGTTTTGGAAAATTTGACAACATTGCCCACATGCGAGCGCATTGTACCCGCTTATTTAAATGTGCAAGTGCAGTATAGCCATGTGGAGAAATTGCGCCGCCTTTTGCCAAATTTTGAAGCTAAGATTGAGCGGGAAGAATTTTCAACCCACGCCGATTTTACTTTGTGTTTACCTGAAGAAAGGGCTAAAGAGCTTATACTTGCTCTTGCCAATGCCACAGATGGAACGGCGATTATAAAATAAAAAAAACTTAATGTGAATTTTTTGCTTTACAAGATTTAAAATGTAGCTTAATAGGAATTATTCGCATTAAGAAAAATAACTCATAAGGAGAGAATTATGTCTAAAACTCATGATAATTTAATGGCGGCTTTTGCCGGAGAGTCCCAAGCCAACCGTAAGTACCGCGCATTTGCAGATGTTGCTGATAAGGAAGGCCTACCAGCTGTTGCAAAGCTTTTCCGTGCGGCTGCTGCGGCTGAAACTTTGCATGCTCACGCTCACTTGCGCCTTGCTGGGCACATTGGTAATACCACTGAAAACTTGAAATCCGCCATTGAAGGTGAAAGTTATGAATTTACCAAGATGTATCCTGAAATGATCAAGGATGCTGAGGCCGAAGGCAATGCTGCTGTGGCCAAGCACTTTGGTTATGTGAACGCCGTTGAAGAAGTGCATGCCAACCTATACAAAAAAGCTCTTGAAAATCCTTCTGCTTTGGCTGATGTGGATTATTATTTGTGTAAGGTTTGTGGTTATACCCATGAGGGCGAATGTGATAAATGCCCCATTTGTAGTGCTGGCAAAGCCGCATTCTTTAATGCCACTGGTGCTTGCTAGTTTGTAAAAAAAGTTTAAATAAAAAAGGCCACTGCTTGAGTGCGGTGGCCTTTTTTGGGTTAATTCTTTAATCTAAGACATAAAGTGTGCGCCAGTCTTGATTGTCTTTAAGTTCTGGTTGGTCTTCTTTTTTAAGTAGGAAGTCGCCCATGACTAGGTAGTCCATTTCGGTGCGCATAAAGCATAAATAGGCATCATCTGGCGTGCAGACCACGGGCTCGCCACGCACGTTAAAGCTTGTATTAACCACCATGGGGCAGCCGTGCTTTTCGTAAAAAGTGCCAATTAGCTTGGCATAGCGGGGGTTTGTGTCCTTACTTACGGACTGGATGCGGGCTGATAAATCAATATGCGTAATGGCTGGATAGTCAGAACGCTCAAAGTATAGCCTTTCCCAAATTGGTAAAGAGCCATAGTTTTCGGGTAGTTCGCGGCAATATTTTGCCTTTACTGGAGCTACCAAGAGCATGTAGGGTGAAATATCTTCCACATCAAAATACTCCTTGGTGTACTCTTCAAGCACAGAGGGCGCAAACGGTCTAAAGCCCTCACGGTATTTAATTTTTAGGTTGAGATGCTTTTGCATGTCGGTTTTTCTTGGATCGCCCAAAATAGAACGATTACCAAGAGCGCGGGGGCCATACTCCATGCGCCCCTGAAACCAACCAACTACTTTGCCCTCAGCTAAAAGATCGGCAACCTGCTCGCATAGCGTGGAAAAATTATCAAATTGAGTGGCTTTGGCTTGAAAACGCTTACAAGAGCGGGCAATTTCGCCACTATCAAAGCTTGGCCCAAGGTAGGAGCCTTGCATGCTATCCCTTGCACTGGCCGCAACACGTTCTTTTTCCATGCTAATATGCCAACACGCAAGGGCCGCACCCAGTGCGCCGCCAGCATCACCCGAGGCAGGTTGAATCCACATATTTTCAAAAATACCGCTTTTTAATAATTTGCCATTGGCCACGCAATTTAGGGCCACACCACCAGCAAGGCAAATGTTTTTGGAACCCGTAATTTCACGTGCGGTCTTGGCAAGGCGCAGGACAATGTCTTCGGTCACTCGCTGTATGGCAAGGGCTAAGTCCATGTATTCTTGTTCAAGCTCTTCAGATTCTGCCATACGAGGGCCAAGGCCAAAAAGTTTTGTCCAAGCTTCTTCGTGATACATGCGCAGGCCCGTGGCGTAGGCAAAGTACTTCATATTGAGCACATAGGAGCCGTCATCGCGTATATCTATGAGCTCTTCGCGGATTTTTTGTTCAAAAATCTTGGTTCGTTCACCGCCTGCATCGCCATAAGGGGCAAGGCCCATGAGTTTATACTCACCACTGTTAACTTTAAACCCGCAATAAGCTGTAAATGCAGAATAAAGTAATCCTAGGGAGTGTGGAAAATGTATTTCACGCAAAGTAGAAATATTATTGCCTTCACCCTTGCCTATGGATGTAGTGACCCATTCGCCAACGCCGTCTACGGTTAAAATGGCAGCGTCCTCAAAGGGCGAGGGAAAAAATGCCGATGCCGCGTGGGATGCGTGGTGCTCTGGGAAATATATTTTGGGCAGTTGCTTTTTGTCTTGTAAAAACGGCGCAAAGCCACGCTCTAGCATGGTGCGCATGAACAGTTTTTCCTTAATCCAAACGGGCATGGATATGAGAAAACTCTGCAAACCCTTGGGGGCAAAGGCGTGGTATGTTTCTAATAGACGCTCAAACTTAAGGAATGGCTTATCATAAAACGCAATGGCTTGCACGTCTTCAAGGCTAATGCCTGCTTCTTCCAAAACATAGCGAATGGCCTTGCTTGGAAAATCAGCATCATGCTTTTTGCGTGTAAAGCGTTCTTCATGGGCTGCTGCCACAATGTGCCCATTACATAAAAGTGCCGCAGCACTGTCATGATAATATGCAGAAAGACCTAATATATATATCTTTTCTGACATAAAAAACCTTAAAATAATGTATAAATAAATGGAGCAACGGCAGAACCGCCAGCAAAAACAACTATGGCCCCAATTAAGAGCAAGCTAATAATAAGTGGTAAGAGCCAGAATTTCTTTCTCTCTTTCAAAAAGCCCCATATATCAGAAGAAAAACTCATATCTACTCCAATTAGTAAGGGTTTTCTAAATCTTTTTTAGTATATGTGTGCTCACGCACGACAAAGGCAGATTTTTGTGCCTCTGCACCATTTGCAATCCATGTCTTAAGGCCCATGCGGTCTTTGCCAAGCATATGTCTAACGATAGCTACGGGCATAAGTATTACAATGTAAATAAGGCTTAGTAGCACCTTGGACATGAAAAATCCAAGCACATGTGATAGGCCAAACCATAGGCGTGCGGGCCATTGCCAAGAGCTTGGCCAAACCATTGCCCATAATAGTATGAACATGCTGGCGTAAACAAAGTCCACCTGCTCAGTAAAAAACCAAATAAGCAGACCTAAAAAGGCAAAAGCCAGAGCCGTATCACGACATTGTATGAGGGACATTTTTTCTTTAAGCATATGTTTGTATTTGTGTTTAATGTGGATGTGTTCTTAACGGACGCAACATATACAATATATTTTGAAAGGTCTACAATTTTTTGTG
>CAYJNE010000059.1:5250-8053 GCA_964371345.1 uncultured Desulfovibrionaceae bacterium
CCTTTGGGTGAGGGGGCAAATTCTCCCTATGCTAAGGGGCCACTTTTTAGAGATGACGGCTTTGATTGCACCACTTATGTGGAGGCAATTTTAGCGCAACATATACAAAATACTAGCGGAAGTAATTTTCAAAAAACTATGAATTTACTTAGGTATGCTGACGGCAATGTAGACTTTTTTTCACGCACACATTTTATGGAGTATCATTGGATACCAAATGCCATAAAGCATAAATTTATTTCTGAATACACTTTGCAAAATACAAAAAATACTCAGGTTAAAGTTAACCTACAAAAGTGGTTTTTGAATAATAAATTTGTTGATAATAAAGATAAGGAATATATCGAAAAAGCTAATAAGCAACCTCAAAATATGCAGGCTTTCATACCATATGTACCCATAAAATTTATCAATGCGGATTTTGTTAAGGACTTGGCAGAGTTTATGGTGGTGTTTTTTATTAAAGACATCCCGCCAAACACTTGGCCAGGGCAAGAGCGAAGGCAAGAGCTGGTTGTGCATATGGGTATACTAAAGAATGGCCAACTCTATCATGCCAGTGTTAAACATAAAAAAGTTGTGAAGATTAAACTGCTTGATTATTTGGAAAACATGCCAATTTTTATGGGGGTTAGTTTTTATAAAGTTAATTGATGCACCCATCGCCACGGTTGCTGACTAATCAGTTTACAATCTGCCTCTCCAGTGGTAATAAATGGAGATACAAAACAAAGAAATGGAGGAATAAGAAAAATGAAAAATGTTAAATGTTCAATGGTGCAAATGCTAGGTGTACTCTTGCTTGGCCTTGTGCTTTGTGTTGGTGGTGCAAGTGTTGCTAAAGCGGAAAAAGTTTACCGTGTTGTCGCTGATAACTCTTTTGCTCCTTTTGACTTTTTAGATGCAAAAACCAATAAGTATGTTGGCGTGGATATGGATTTATTAGCTGCCATTGCCGCCGATCAAGGTTTTAAATATAAAGTTGATAATGTTGGCTGGAATGCCGCCCTTGGCAATCTTAATGCAGGCCAAGCTGACGGCATGATTGCTGGCATGACTATTACTGCTGAGCGTCAAAAATCATATGATTTTTCAGACCCTTACTTTGAAGACGGTCAAACCCTATTTGTGGGAAAAAACAGCAAACTTACCTCGCTTGAAGGCTTAAAGGGTAAGATTGTGGCTGTTAAAACTGGTACCCAAGGTGCAAAATATGTAGAAAGCATCAAGGGCAAATATGGTTTTAGTGTGCAAAGCTTTGAGGGCTCTGACGCTGTGTACGCCGCTGTGCAAACTGGTAATGTTGACGCAGGCGTTGAAGATTATAGCGTAATTAGCTACAGAATTTCCACTGCCAATCTTCCTCTAAAGCTCTTTGGTGAGAAGGTAAACGTTGGCCCCTATGGCTTTGCTGTGCTTAAGGGTAAAAATCCAGAACTTATTAAAATGTTCAATGCTGGCCTTAAGAGTATTAAAGCCAACGGCACTTATGAAAAAATTCTTAAAAAGTACGGAATGTAATAAGTTGTCGAATATTATAAATTGATTTTGTGCGCCTGCCTTCAGCAATGAGGGCAGGCTCACATATTTTATGTGACTTTTAGGAAATACTATGTTCGATGGCTTGTTTTCTACCTTTTTTGATATCTACCCCTTTCTTGTAAAGGGCATGGCTATCACCATTCAAGTGTCTGTAATATCTATTGTTGCAGGTATGATTTTAGGGCTTATATCTTGTTTGCTTACCCTTGCTAAAGTTCCAGTGCTGAGTTTTTTGGCCCATGCCTATGTTTGGGTCATACGCGGTACTCCCATGATTGTGCAGGCTTTGTTTATATATTTTGGTACCCCGCAGATTATACGGCTTTTTGTGGATGATTTTAGAATCACCCCCATTGTTGCTGGTATTATTACTCTAAGCCTTAACGCTGGGGCGTATTTATCAGAAATTTATCGAAGCGGTATTCAGGCCGTGAGTAAAGGCCAAGTGGAGGCCGCACGCAGTCTTGGGCTTTCTGCATCCA
Organism: uncultured Desulfovibrionaceae bacterium; assembly: GCA_964371345.1. Classification (GTDB taxonomy): domain Bacteria; phylum Desulfobacterota; class Desulfovibrionia; order Desulfovibrionales; family Desulfovibrionaceae; genus CAYJAD01. The sequence goes on from CAYJNE010000059.1 coordinate 7,275, forward strand.
AAACCATGTCTAAGGTTGTGTTGCCGCAAGCTTTGAAGATTGTTTCGCCAGCCTTGGTTAATCAATTTATCATTACGGTGAAAGATAGCTCTATTCTTACTGTTATTGGCCTTAGTGAAACGGTAAATCAGGCCAACCAGTATGTTTCAGCCAATTGGAATTATTTTGCCACATATTTTTGGGTTGGGGTTGTGTATCTTGCTGTGATTTCCGCTCTGATGTTATTTTCAAAGTATGTAGAGAGGAAAATTAGTTATGATAAATAAGCTAAAAGTCACCAATTTACATAAATCTTTCAAAGATTCTGAAGTTCTTTGTGGTATTGACCTTGAGGTGGCTGAGGGTGAGGTGGTGTGCATTATTGGTGCATCAGGCTCTGGCAAATCTACCCTTTTGCGCTGTCTAAATAGGCTTGAGGAGCCTACTCAAGGCGAAATTATTATTGATGATATGCCCGTGGTTGGTAAGCATGTTAACATTAATAAAGTGCGTGAAAATATCGGCATGGTGTTTCAGCAATTTAATCTTTTTGCGCATATGTCTGTGAAAAAGAATATTATGTTTGCCCCCGTAGAGCTTAAAAAACTCACCAAGGCCGAGGCCGAAGCTAAAGCCATGCAACTTTTAGAGCGAGTAGGCCTTCAAGATAAGGCTGATCAATACCCACATCAACTTTCTGGTGGGCAAAAACAGCGAGTGGCTATTGCTCGTTCTTTGGCCATGAATCCTGATATTATGCTTTTTGATGAGCCAACTTCTGCCCTTGACCCTGAAATGGT
>CAYJNE010000060.1:0-5859 GCA_964371345.1 uncultured Desulfovibrionaceae bacterium
TTGCAGTTACTGCTGTTACTTCAGCCAAGCGAGCGGCAATGGCTTCTGTTCCTTCTGGGCTTGCAAGAACCGTAGCAAGCTTTTCTACTATATCTTGGTCGTATGCCGTGGCATTTTCACGCAAGATTTTTAGGGCTACGTCAGTGGGTAGTCCTGCACGGAAAGCGCGTGGGCTTGCCATGGCGCAGAAGGTATTAATAATACCAAGTATGCGTCCATGCAGGGATATATTGTCGCCCTTTAACTTATTGGGGCTTCCGCTACCGTCAAGTCTTTCATTCATTTGCAATACAGCCGCAGGCACTGGGTTTGCAAATTCAATGGTTTTTAAGATGTTAAAGGCATACTCAGGGATTTTTGCAAGTATGGCTTGCTCTTCAGGAGTAAGCTTATCGGTTTTAGACAAAAGCTCAGGTGGTACAAAGATTCTGCCAATCTGTGAAAGTACAGCCGCAGTGGTAATGGTGTCTTTGTCTCTAGCTTCAAGAGCCATGCTTTCAGCCAATAGTTCAGCCAATCTACGCATGAGGGTGGAGTGACCTGCAAGGTATGGGTCAACACCTTCAATGGTGCCCACCAAGGCTTCAATGGTGCTCATTTGTTGCTTATTACGTTTTTCGCTATTTCTGCGGAATTCTGTAATATCTTGTAAGGTGATAACGGCAGCACTTAGGTCATCGCCTTCGTCGTCCTTTTCTTCAAATGGGAAGAGGGTGGCACGGAAAAGACGTTCATCACCGTGTTGTTCTATTTTAATTTCAATGGTTTTTGATTCATTAATTTTGGAAACATTGGCAACGGCTTCTTGCACTTGTAGGGCTACGCTATCTGTGATGATTTCGTGCAAGTTTTTGTTTGCAAGCTCTTCTTCTGACTTGTCCACAATGAGTCCAAAGGCTCTATTGGCAAGGTGTAATTTTCCGCTAACGTCAACCATCATAAGGCCCACGTCTAGGGATACGTTAATGCTATCAAGTAAGTGCTTTTGCTTTCTGATTACTTGATAGAGTTGTCTGAACTGCTCGGCAACCTTACTTTGTTCACGTCCAATCATAATCCACCATACAAGGGCAATCATGAGTAAAACGCTTAAACATAAGAATGTACCAGCACCGTAAATGAGGTTGAAGGCTCTATCTAATTGACTACCTACAATTTCTGCGGGTATTTCTTCAACAACCATCCAACCAATATTTGGAACAAGTATACCTAAAGAATAAACTTCGTTTCTACCGTCAACAGAAACACGATCTGCGAATGGAAGCATGGATGATTCTGGTGTTAGGGTAATGGAATCTGGTATAGCACTTGTGCTATCTGGGCGCACAACTTCCCAATTTGAACCGTTATATTGCAAAATAGTGCTTGAAATATCACGCTGAGAACTGGCACCGCTGGAGGTAAAGCTAGCTAATTGACCAGTAATGGGCACACTTAATAAGAATGCGGCTACTGGTTTTTCTTGTGCATCGGTGGTCACGGCAGGCATGAGGGGGGATGCATAGTCTAATATCATGCCAGTGGATGAAGGACGCACAGGGGCATAGGCAGTTTTACTTGTGGCGGCGGCCCGCACAATGGTGGATATTTGAGCATTTTGGAGTGGAGTTGGGCGAGCCAGTGATGAAAGCAAGGTACGACCAGTGGGGCTTACAAGGCGTGCGTCTTGCAGGCCATTATATGACATAAAGTCAAGCAATATTGTACGCATCATGGGTATTTGCTCGGCAAGAAATGACATATTTTCATCGAGCATACTGGTTGCGTTGGGGTCATTTAGCATGGAGGCTTGTTGCTCATTCACTTGAGCAAGGTCTTGTGCAAAGAGCCGATATAACTCGGAATCACTTACACGTCGAGCCTGACTATCAAGGCCCACTCCCCATAGGCGTATACTTTCTGCTGTGGCATCGGCATTAAGTTGTAGGCGTTCTTGTTGTGTGGCAAGAATATCCTTTTTTTGTGCCGAGTAGAACGTGTGGCACAGCAAAGCTGTAACACTGAAGAATACCAAGATTACTCCTGCAAAGAGCACTAGTCGGGACTTTTTCTTCAAGCTCTGGTTGTTTTGTAAAGCATTTTGGTCGTTTAGCATAGCCTTCTCCATTCTGTTTATTTTTTGGGCATTACATGCATCCATCTATTTTTTTCGTTAACTGAATACTGGGGTATATAGTTTTTTATTCTTGTATGTGAGAGTACGTTTTTTGAAAGATTATCCAAAATAAATACATCGTCATCTATGTAGACTGCAAGGATTGCATGGGCAAGGTTTAAGATGGTGTCTTTTACAACTACAATACGCATTTGTTCCATGGGAACACCCATGGCCCGCAGGGTAAAATATTTTACAATGGCGTAGTCTTCGCAATCACCTGAATTTTTTCTAAATTCATATGGAGCTGCCCAATAGTCAAGGGATTTATAAACGTTGTTATCCTGCTTATAGGGCCACTGATTCCAAAAGGCATTAACAATTTCTATTTGCTTTGCAAGGGGTTTGCCTTCTACCTTAGCTAAAAATTGCGTCCAAGTTGTGCCCCCATTTAACTTAAACTCGTTTACAAGAATTTGATTTTGGGCATTTTTGTCTTGCACTCTTAGCCATTGGGGTAATGCCTTAAGTGGGCCCCTAAACTCAATGGATCCAAAAAGTTTTACTTTTGGTGCGGCTTTTTTTGCCGCAGGCTTTGCCGCCGCAGGAGCCGCAGTTTTTGCTGCTGCTGGAGCTGCCGTTGTGGTTGGTGCTGCAGTTGCTGGTGTTGTCGCTGTTGGTGCAGGTGCTGCCGCTGCTGCTGGAGTTGCTTCTACTGGTGCCGCCGTTGCTGGAGTTGCAGGCTTGGCTGTTGCAGGAGCTGCAGTTGCAGCTGGTGTTGCCGCAGGTGACGCAGGAACCGCCGTTGCAGTTGGTGTTGCCCCATATGCCGCATGACATGAGAAAAATATATAAAATATACTCATGGCAAGGGCTATTAGCCGCTTGGAGTCAGCTAATCTTTGCTGTATTACTAAAGTATGGGGCATTTTATTCTTTTATGTATATGTTATTATGAATTTTTTTCCATAAAATTTGCGTATTCTTTGAGTATTTCCTTAACATTCTTTTTTGTTTGCTTATGAGAATCATAATGCTTACAAATGGTTTGTCTAGCCGCATCTCGTAAAGATTGCATTTGCGGTGCACTTTCTACTACACCCACAATGGTTTGTGCAAGGTTATTACTATCCCAAAGGTCATATAAAAAACCATTTTTTCCGTGGTCAATAACTTCACGCACAGGGGCAGTATCACCACCCACCACAAGGCAACCGCAACTCATAGATTCAAATAATCCTGTAGATAAGGCTTGAGGAGTGGTTAAAAATACATGCACCGTTGATGCTTGGAGCATCATGCGGTAGTCTTTATATGGTCTAAAGCCAATAAAATGTACACGCCTTAAGTCTACGGCATACTTTTCTTGTAATAGATTTTGCCAAGAGTCTTTACCCTCTGCTTGGTCGTGGGAGTCAGACATGACAAGTACGTGGCAGTTGGGGCGTGCATCTAATATTTGTGGTATACTGTGTAAAAATTGTGGGAAGCTTTTGCGTGTATCAATGCTACGGCCTGAAAATGTAACAAGTTCGTCTACGTGTGATAGGTCGCAACCTTCAATGTTGAATTTTTGCCCTTCTTGAGGTGAGAAGAATGCAGTATCAATGCCTTCGTGGAGCACTTTGATTTGTGAGGCCATGTCCTCTGGGTAGAGGGATTTTTGCCATTCTGTGGATGTGAAAGTCATTTGACCTTCGCTTAGGGCATTCCATTGGAATAAATTACGCACTCTATCTGGTGAAAAATTGACAGTTGGGTAGGCATTATTTGGCTTTAGCGTGGTTAGCATACTACTGTTGCTTTGGTAGCTGTCGGCATAAATGGCCAAAAAAGCATTGGGAAAAATGTCCTTTACATACAAACTGCACCCATGCCCAGCATTAGCCACAATGATGTCTGGGGTAAATCCTGAATTTCTAAGATGCACAAGGGCATTTGCTATCTGAGCACCGCGCCTAATAGAGCGGGTAGCTTCAACCTCAGAGCGGTCTGTTATGTGTGGCAATGGGGGAATGGAAATAAGTATGCGCCTAACTCCAGGGATGCGCACATCACGTCTTGAACGGTCTGTAATAAAAATTACTTTATTTGACTTATCTGCGGCAAGCTCGGCCGCAGTATAACGAAAAGGGCCAGGAAAATTCAGGGGCAAAAAGATTATTTTCATATAATTTCCCTATGCTGAAATGTTTCTTCTTTGTAGCTTTGCTACAAATTCTTTACCTTCTGCGGTTGCAGTAAATGCATTTAATGCATTAAGAACTTTTGTATCGTAAAATCCACTTTCCTTATTTAATATGGAGAGGGCATCTTCTAGTGTTCTGGCTTGGCGGTAAATACGTGGACGCAAAATAGCGCAAAAGGCGTTGGCCACGTGTAAAATGCGTGATAGCACATTGATTTGATCGCCTTTCAACTTATTAGGATAGCCACTGCCATCCATATTTTCATGCATTTGGACTATGGTCTCTTGCACTGGTAGGCCAAAGTCAAAATCTGCTAATATCTCGCATGTTTTAGTGACGTGGGTTTTCATGTGTTCGCGTTCTGCATCCGTTAGCGCACCTTTTTTATTTAGCAACTCTTTGGGTAAGCTAATCATACCCATTTGACTAAGTGATGCCGCCATACCAAGGGTCTTGCGCTCGTCATCACTGCATTTTAGGCTTATGGCTATGTAGTCGGAAAGCTCACCCATAACCTTGGAGTGACCTCTAAGGTAAGGGTTAACAAGCTCAATAGACATAGTTAATACTTGGATTAGTTGGTCAATTCTGTCTTGCTCGGCTTCGCGCTCTTCCATTACTTTTGTGGTGTCACGATAAACAGCCACAACGCCGCTTAAGTCTTCGCTTTGACCAAAGTATGGCGTATACACGCCTTGCCAATAAACATCCTTGCCTTGGATGCTTAGCTTTTCTTCAAAATTGTAAACATGTTCAGATTTTACAACATTATCCAAATGACTTTGCAATAGCTCCGCAGTGTCGGGGTGTAATATGCTCCCCATCTTAAAGCCCAGTATGGACTCTGCATCATGGTGAACCATTTTTCCAAAGCTTGGGTTGGAGTAGCGAATATTACCAAGGGTATCCGTTAGCACAACGCCGTCAGTAAGGGTTGCGTTAATGCTATCAATAATTTGCTGTTGGGTGCTTACGTCTTCAGATAGTTTGCGCATACTTTCTTCCACTGTGCGCTCGTGGCGGCCCACCAAGAACCACCAGCATCCCCAGAGCAAAAGCCCTGTAACCACAATGGCTCCCACCACAAAAACAATCATAAAATTGCGGAAGTTTGCATAAAAATCTTCAGCAATGTGGGCGGGTTCTTCGTGGCTTATGATTAAGTTTTGTCCTGAAATAGTCACCCCAAGGGAATAAACAGAGTTGCCGTTTGGCAATTCTCGGTTCATAAGGGGCATATTTTGGCTTATGGCAGCTTCCCACCCTTCAAATGGGATAATATCACCAGTGGATAAATCAAGATACTGTAAAGTATCCCCAGAGTTAATACCCCATTGGAACATACGATAGGGGGCGTTTTCATCCTGTGTCCCTGCCATACCTCTTAAAATTCTTGAGAATGGCGCTTCCACAGGTATTTCAACTATGAGAGCAGCTATGGGTTCTTCTTTTGGTAAATCAGTGTATTCTGGTGGGAAAATAGGGTAACTCATGGTGAGCATAAGCCCTGAAGGGCCGTGCTTTACTGATGAAAAAGTTTCCTTTCCTGAAGTGAGGGTTGTTTCTACTAAAAAT
>CAYJNE010000060.1:5959-8050 GCA_964371345.1 uncultured Desulfovibrionaceae bacterium
ACAAAGCGTTCTGTATTACTTAAAACTGTGCTTATCCATAGATTTATGGTTTCGGCCTTACTTTTAGCATTGGATGAAAGGGTGATAGTAAGGTTTTTTTCCATACTTTCTGCCGCATAGCGAGTCGTATACACAGCAAAAACTGAAGTAATGCCAAGCAATATCGCCAATATTAATACAAGTAGCCAAAAGCTACGATAATGTACTTTACCCGAAATCTCTTCCGACATACCATTCTACCTTTCACGCAATGCGTTTTGTTGTGCTTTTAATATGGGCTTTAATAAATAATCAAGTATGGTTTTGCGTCCTGTTAAAATGTCTGCGGTGGCAGTCATGCCAGGAATAATGGGCAAGGTTTCGCCACGATATGCAATACCTGTTTTGTTGGTGCGCAATTTGGCAAGGTAGAATACTTCGCCTTGTTTATCTTCAATGGTATCTGCGCTAATTTGCTCAAGCACGCCGTCAAGTCCGCCATAAACACCAAAATCATAAGCGGAGAATTTAAGCATGGCTTTTTGGTCGGGGTGTAAGAAGGCCACATCGGAGGGGCGCACCTTAACTTCCACAAGCAAAGTGTCATCAATGGGTACAACTTCCATAATAGCTTCACCAGGCTTTACCACACCGCCAAGGGTGTTAAGGTGTATTTGCTTGATAATGCCGTTAACGGGCGAGCGCACTACAGTACGGGTAACACGGTCACTTCCCGCGGAAATGGTTTCCTTTAGTGAGTTAAGCTCGGCACGGCGTTCGTTAATTTCTTTAGTTATTTCAGTGTCAAGTTCGGCCTCACGGAAGGTAATGCGTTGCAATGCTTCCTCAGCGGCAGATTGAGACTTGGGTATGGATACGGTAAGACCGTCAAGCTCGCCTTCAAGGTTAGCCACTTCTTGCTCAAGGTTTAAGAATTCTATGCGTGAGTAATTCTTGCGTTGGAGTAGTGGTAGCACAGTATTGCGTTGTTCAATGGCGAGGGCAAGGTTACGGTCAACGGCACGTTTGCGGGCTTGTTGTTCTTCCACTTCTTGTAAGCGTTGTTCATATTGAGATCTCAATAGCACAATTTCGCTATCACGTTGGAGTTTGCGTGCGGCCATAATGGATCTTTGATCTTCAATAAGCTGCGGGGAACTAGCAATTATTTCCGCAGGGAAAACTGGCTCCATGTCATTAAGCTCTGCCTCAAGACGTATGATAGCGGCCTCATTTTCAAGGGACTTGCTAAGGGCGTCTCTGTAGGTGGAGGCAGCCATTTCGTTATCAATTCTGGCAAGTGGTGTACCCTTAGTAATGCTTTGGCCCTCACGCACCATGATTTCTTGCAGGATGCCACCTTCAAGGTTTTGGATAATCTGGTTACGTTGGGATGAAATAACCTTGCCTTCGGCACGGGTTACTTCGTCAACCTCAGCCCATGCCGCCCAAAGTATGAAAATGAAAATAAATAGCCCTGTAACAAGGGAGAGTATACGAGCTTGCTTCGTGGGTTTACGTTGCATGGCGGCTTCTACCACGTCAGCATAGGATAATTCTGAAGTGTCAAGCTTGGGGCTGTCGTTCACTTCTCTACCAAGCATTATGTCCTTAAAAGTATTAAAGCCTGTTTTGAACTGATTAACATAGGCTTTAAACTTACTTTCTTCTGGTGCCGCTGCTTGTGCTGGCTGTTGCGCTACTGGTTGCGCCGACTGCTTTGCCGACTGCTGTGCCTGCTGTTGTGTATTATTTTGTGTTTCGTTTGGCATATATCACCTTACCTGTTTAGGCGGTTTTTTTAGCTGATGCATTGGCTGTATTGTCGGCTCCCGCACTTGCAGCGGCATTGCCTGCGGCGGCTGCCACGGGCGAAGATGCACGTAGCTTTTGTATTACTGCATCCTTTGGTCCGTCAGCCACAATGCGTCCGCCTTCCATAACAATAAGTCTATCCACCATCTTAAGCATACTCATACGGTGAGTGATGAGGATTAAAGTTTTATTTTCCACAATCTTTGTTAGTCGTGCTTGAACTGCTTGCTCTGAGGATGTATCCATATTGCTTGTGGGTTCATCTAATATAAGCACTTCTGGGTCACGCACAAGGGC
>CAYJNE010000061.1:0-3148 GCA_964371345.1 uncultured Desulfovibrionaceae bacterium
TCACGAATACGAATAAGCCCATTTTCATGCAAGGCTTGAATAAGTTTTTTATGATCTGCCATAAAATCACGCCCCGTTAAAGCCTTATAAGCCTTAACTCTTAAACCACGAGAAGTGCGCAGGCGTAGCATAATAAGCTCAAGCACTCGCTCGGTGGGGTTCAGACTAAGAGCATCAGCATCAAGGCTTTGATCGGCAATTTTAGCCGCCCAAACTTTTTGGCTTAGTGGGTTTGTCCAACGTCTACCCCGTATGGTGGACGTAGCCGAAGGCCCAAGGCCCAAATAGTCACTGCCTTCCCAGTAGCCAAGGTTGTGCTTACACTGAAAGCCCATGCGGGCAAAGTTTGATATTTCATAGTGCAAGTAGCCCTGCTCCTCCAAAATAGCCGCACCCTCTAAGAACATGGCGGCTTGATCCTTCTCTGGCGGTAATTTTAGCTTGCCTTCTTCAAAATCATGCTCAAGCTCGGTACCCTTTTCTAAGGTAAGGCCATAAGTGGAAATATGATTGGGCTTCATGCGAGTAACTTCACGCAAGGTATTTAGCCAATGCCTAACCCCTTGGCTAGGTAGTCCCCACATTAAATCCACGTTAATATTGGCAAAACCCATATCTCGAGCCTGCATAACGGCATATAAACTATCCTTAACTTTATGCGAACGCCCAAGCTGGCGCAAATAATTATCATCCAAGCTCTGCAAGCCAATGGAAAGGCGATTTACCCCCGCATTTAAGATGCCACGAATATGTTGCTTGGAGCGTAAAGACTCAGGGTTAGCTTCCAAGGTAATTTCTGCATCTTCTTCCACAGCAAAAAATTTATGCGTGCGCTCAAGCACAAGCTTTATGACTTTGGCTGGTAAAAGGCTTGGTGTACCCCCACCAAAAAATATGGAGTGCACAGGCTGGCCGCCATATTTGTCGCCCCAGACGGCAAGCTCCATAAACAAGGTGTCTATATAATTACGAAAAGGCTCGTGCTCAAGAATATTAACACCCTTGCCCACCCCCACAGAGTGAAAGGCGCAATAAGTACACTTGGTGCGACAAAATGGAACATGAATATATAATAACATAAAGTACTCGCTCAAAATATTGGCATAAAAAACATCAACAATACACCAGCAAAAAGTGTACCCGTGTTTAAGCTCTTGGCAAATACAGCAATAATGTATATATTGCCGTATTATTTTGCACAGCATGAATTATTATCACTAAATTTGCAAGGAGCTTTATTCGTGGATATACGTTTTCAAGCTGGTGGCCCCACCGTATGGAAGGGCCAAGTTATGCTCACCTTCGCCTGCAAAGGTGAAGACCCCTCAAACCTTTGTGCCGAGATTGGCGATGCCACACCTTGGTTTACCATAGCTCCAGGCCTCAAAGACTTTGACGGCTCCAAGGGCCAATTAGCCACCTTCCACGGGCACCCAGACCAAGCCATACCTCGCGTTGTTGCCGTGGGGCTTGGTGAGCGTGAAAAATTTTCATTGGCAGGGTTTCGTAATGCCGTAGCCTCAGCCGCCACCCGTTGCCGCAACCTTGGTGTAGAGTCTGTACTCATTCCCGTACCAGTGCTAGAAGCCCTACCTGCTGACACAGTAAGGCTAGTAGAAGAAGCCATTTGTGCGGTAATGCTAGGCCTTTATCGCTTTATGACCCTCAAAGAAATAAAGCCCGACCATAAAAAAGACCCCAAATGGCTTGCCCTTGGCTTTGCAGAAAAATCCGTACCAGATGCCGAACACAAAGCCGCAAGACGTGGAGAACACGCCGCCCAAGGCATTTGCCTTGCGCGTGACCTTGCCAATACACCGCCCAATATCATGACCCCTAAAGCTCTTGCCAAGGCCGCCCAAAATGTGGCCAAACAACATGGCATGAAATATACAGTCCTTGATGCCAAAGAACTTGCCAAAATTGGCTGCAATGCCATGTTAGCCGTGGGCCAAGGCTCAAGCAATCCACCTTGCCTAGCCATAGTGGAACATGCCCCCAAGGGCCATGAAAATGACGACCCCATTATCCTAGTGGGCAAGGGTTTAACCTTTGATTCTGGCGGTATTAGCCTAAAACCCGCAGCCAATATGCATACCATGAAGAGCGATATGTCAGGTGCTGCTGCCATTGTAGGTGCCTTACACGCCGCAGGACAAGACGATATACAACGCCGCATCATTGCAGTGCTTGCTTGTGCCGAAAATATGCCCAGCAGCAAAGCCATGCGCCCAGGCGATGTGGTTAAATCCCATTCTGGTAAAACCATAGAAATTCTTAATACTGACGCCGAAGGCCGCCTTGTACTTTGTGATGCCCTAAGCTACGCCCAAGAACAATGGACGCCAGCTTGCATCATAGACATTGCAACCTTAACTGGAGCTTGTGCCATTGCCCTTGGGCAAGAACTTGCTGGACTATTTACAGACGACAAAACCCTAGGTGAAGAGCTACTCAGCATCGGAAGCATAACTGGTGATAATTATTGGCAATTACCCCTATGGGACAATTATAATAGCGGCTTAAAAAGCCACGTGGCAGACATTGCCCACTTAGGCCCACGTGAAGGCGGGGCCATACATGCTGCCCTTTTCCTAAAAAACTTTATTAAGGACGATGTGCGCTGGGCGCATCTTGATATTGCTGGTGCAGACTGGGCATCTAAACCAACAGCCCTTTGCCCTGTTGGGGCCATAGGTTTTGGGGCACGTAGCTTACTTGAAATCATGCGGAGTGGTGTTTAAATGAAAGTATATCTCATTGGTGCAGGGCCTGGCGATGCTGGCCTTTTGACCATTAAAGGCAAAAATATTTTGGAAATGGCAGACGTCATCGTCTATGATGCCCTCGCCAACCCAAGCCTACTTAACTATGCAAAGGCTGACGCAGAAATCATCTACGTGGGCAAGCGTGCCGCTGACCACGCCCTACCCCAAAATGAAATAAACGCCCTCATAGTCAAAAAAGCTAAGGAAAATAAAATCGTAGCCCGCCTAAAAGGCGGCGATCCTTATATATTTGGACGTGGCGGTGAAGAAGCAGAAGAACTCTTAGAAGCAGGTGTGCCCTTTGAAGAAGTGCCTGGCATCTCAAGCACCATTGCAGGGCCTGCTTATGCTGGCATTCCGCTCACGCACCGCTCCTTTGC
>CAYJNE010000061.1:3248-5427 GCA_964371345.1 uncultured Desulfovibrionaceae bacterium
GAGGCCACAAAGCAAGGCTTCACCAACCCTTCCATTATCGTGGTTGGCAATGTTGTCACCCTTAGGGATAAATTAAATTGGTTTGAGCAAAAACCACTACTTGGCAAGGGTATAGTTGTTACCCGTGCCCGTGAACAAGCAAGCACCATAGCTAACGATTTAGCCGCACTTGGTGCCCATGTTATACAATTTCCCACCATTGAAATTCACCCCATGCCCGACTATGCAGAGGTGGACGAAAGCATTAAAAAACTAAACACATACCAGTGGCTTGTGTTTACATCCGTCAATGGTGTTAAGCATTTTTGGAAGCGTCTAGCCTTACAAAAACTTGATAGCCGCAGTCTGCACGGCATAAAAGTAGCCGCCATTGGCCCTGCCACGGCGGAAATATTGCGTGAAAAAGGCATTAATCCCGACTTCATACCCGAAAAATACGTGGCTGAAGGTGTGGTTGAGGGAATGCTTGCCCTTGGTATGAAGGGGCAAAATATCCTACTTCCACGGGCCAAAGAAGCCCGTGAAGTATTACCAGACGCCCTGCGTGAAGCAGGTGCCAATGTCACCGTGCTACCCATTTATGAAACCAAGCCCGCAGGCGCGCGTAAGGAAGAAGTGTTAGAAGAACTTGAAAATGGGCGCATCCATTGCATAACCTTTGGCTCGTCCTCAACTGTTGATAACTTCATCTCGCTTGTGCCCGTTGAAACATTAAAAAAATATCCAAATGTTAAACTGGCAGCCATTGGCCCCATTACCGCAAAAACAATGCAAAAACACGGGCTCGATTGCCACATCCAGCCAGAGGATTTTACAATCCCTGCTTTGGTTGATGAATTAAAAACATATTTTGGGTAAAGCCAAAACAATATGAAATTTACCTAGGATTTTGTATATGGACATCATCAATACAGAACATTTAGAAAAATGCTTACATACCCTAGAAATGTCTTATAACTTGATCAAACAAGCGGAGAAAGGCTCCATAGAGTATGAAATGTATCGAAATGCTCTAGTCAAAGGTTTTGAGATGACACTGGAGCAAAGTGGCAAGCTCTTACGCAAACGTCTCGTGCCTTATTTTGCTTCAAAAAAAGCGGTTGATGCCTTAAATTATAAGGATGTATTCCGTGCAGCACATAAACACTCTTTACTTGATGAATCAACACTTTTACGCTGGTTTGCATACAGGGATAATCGTAATAATACCGCTCACGACTATGGAGTTAACTTTGCAGAAAGCACCTTAGCCCTTATGGATGATTTCATTACCGATGTTTTAGCATTACAAAAGGTGTTACATGGCTAAAATTTATATTAAGCCACAGTATGTTGATATATTACAGAACATTTTTAAAACACACTGCCCTCATGCCACAATATGGGCTTACGGTAGTCGCATTACTGATAACGCTAGCACTGTTCATGACGGCAGCGACCTTGACCTTGCCATTGACGGCTTGGAAAATTGTAAAGTAAGTATTGAAGAGCTTAGACAAACAATCAAAGATAGCAATATCCCGTTTTTAATAGATATTTTTGAAATACTTGCATTGCCACAAAGCTTTCAAACAGAAATTGTAAAAAAGCGAGTGCAAATATTCCCCAATTTTGAAGGCGAATATGCTTAACCAAGCAGTAAAATCCACATGCTCAAACAAGGCTTAAAAAAACATTTTAGCGAAGATCAACTTCAAAAGCTCTCCACTGTGCGTATTGGCATAGCAGGTGTGGGTGGCCTTGGCTCCAACTGCGCCCTTCTGCTTGCTCGTAGCGGCATAACTAATTTTATAATCATTGATGATGATACAGTGGATGCAAGCAATTTAAATCGCCAATGCTACATGCCCCGCCATGTGGGAATGCCAAAAATAGACGCCCTTAAGGAAATCTTATCGGAACTAAATCCCGAAATAACTATTGAACAATACAACTTGCGCCTTGATGAACGTAGTATTGATAGTGTCTTGCCAAAGGCTGATATTTGGGTAGAAGCCCTTGATGATGCGGGGAGTAAGCGGCTTTTTGTGGAAAAATCCCTCATGCGCAAGCTCTTTACGGTGAGCGCATCTGGAATTTGTGGCCTTGGTGGGCCGCCCATGCAACAAAGAAATATGGGCAAATATCTAGTGCTTGTGGGTGATTTTAGCTCAGATATGCAAAACTTTCCAGCTCTTGC
>CAYJNE010000061.1:5527-8027 GCA_964371345.1 uncultured Desulfovibrionaceae bacterium
TTTTAACTTCGCAAGCCTAACCAAAGCTATTGACAGTGCGGCCTTTCGCTGTAAAACTGTTGTATTAAACTTATGCCACCATAAAGGATGATATATGATCGACATTGATACCCAAATGAGCCAAATAAAACGAGGCATTGCAGAACTTATTGATGAAGCGGAGCTACGCAAAAAAATTGCCCGTGGTAAGCCTTTGACCATTAAGGTGGGTTTTGACCCAACTGCCCCCGATTTACACTTAGGCCACACTGTGGTTATGCATAAAATGAGGCATTTTCAAGAACTTGGGCATAAAATTGTATTTTTAATTGGGGACTTTACTGGCCTTATTGGTGACCCTTCGGGCCGCAATGAAACTCGCCCCCCGCTCACAAAAGAGCAAGTGCTCGCCAATGCAGAAACATATAAAAAACAAGTTTTTAAAATATTAGATGCCGAAAAAACTGTAGTGGAGTTCAACTCAAAATGGCTTGGAAGCATGGGCGTTGATGATTTTATCCGTCTTGCCTCTCGCTATACCGTTGCCCGTATGCTTGAGCGTGACGACTTTGAAAAACGCTACAAAGAGCAAAGGCCCATTGCCATTCATGAATTTTTATACCCCCTTTGCCAAGGTTATGACTCTGTGGCCTTAGAGGCCGATGTAGAAATGGGCGGCACCGACCAAAAATTTAACCTACTTGTGGGCCGTCACTTACAAGGCCAATATAGCATTGAGCCGCAATGCATCATCACCCTGCCCCTTTTAGAAGGCACAGATGGCGTGCGTAAAATGAGTAAATCCTACGGCAACTACATAGGCATTGACGAAGCCCCTTCTGATATTTTTGGCAAAGTCATGTCCATTTCTGATGATCTCATGTGGCGTTATTATGAACTTCTTTCAGCTTGTAGCTTAGAAGAAATTGCCGCAAAAAAACTTGCCGTAGAAAAAGGTGAAATTCACCCCAAGGTAGCCAAGGAAGATTTGGCCGAAGAAATGGTTACCCGCTATCATTCAGAAAAATTAGCCAAAGAGGCCCGCCAAGGTTTTACGGCTGTATTTGTTAAGGGTGGCGTGCCAGATGATGCCCCAACCCATAGCTGCACTAGCGGTGAAGATAGCACCCCGCCCATATTTTTAGAGGCCGCAGGCCTTGTAAAATCAAGAGGCGAGGCCAGAAGGCTCATTAAAGAAGGTGCATTTTCCATTGATGATGTGCGCTGTGACGATGCCCAAAGCCCGCTTAAAGCGGGTTCATATATTATCCGCTTGGGCAAGAAAAGATTTTTGCGTCTTGAGGTAAAATAACACAAATGCGTAAACTGTATGTGGCAATGGTGGGCTTACCTGCCCGTGGTAAGAGTACGCTAGCTAAGCGTATTTGTGAAAACTTGCGTGATGAGGGCACCAAGGCCGCCATTTTTAACAATGGCGATGTACGCCGTGACCTCATTGGGGCAGAATCCACAGGGGCAGAATTTTACTCTGCGGATAATACCAGTGGTCGTGAGGCTCGTGAATACATTGCCCTGCAAAATATGAAAAATGCCCAAGCTTTTTTGGCTGAAGGTGGAGACGTGGCCATTTTAGACGCCACCAACACCAGTAAGGCAAGGCGGCAAGTCATCATGCAAACTTTAACGGATTATCCTGTATTATTCATAGATTGCGTTAATGAAGACCCACTCTTGCAGGATAATTTTACCCGTGCCAAAAGCAAGCTGCCAGAATTTCAATCCATGCCTGAGCATGAAGCCCTAAAAAGCTTTCATGCTCGCATTGCCTATTATGAAAAAATATATGATCCCGTTGGGCCTGACGAAAAATATTTTATGTGTGTTGATGCCACAGCCAACCGCATATTAGCAGAATGCCCTTGTGATTCACCGCATTACCCAGCCATACGTGATGTTGTGGTTTCCATGTGGGTGCGTAAACTTTATTTAGTTAGGCATGGGCAAACTCAATTTAACCTTGAGGGGCGCATTGGCGGCAACCCCCCACTGGCAGAAAAAGGCCTACGGCAAGCCCAAAGCCTTGCTGACCACTTAAAAGATGTTGAAATTCCGTGGATTTTCACCTCAACTCGCACTCGCTCGCACCAAACTGCTACACCATTATTAAAGGACAGGCCCGATTGTAGCATCATGTCCATGAAAGAATTTGACGAAATTTGGGCGGGAGACTGCGAAAATATGCGCTATGAGGACATTAGAAACACCATGCCCGAAGTAAGTCAGGGCCGCCGTGCTAATAAGTATACTTATGCCTACCCCAATGGTGAAAGCTACGCCATTTTGCGTGAACGGGTACGCAGGGGCTTGCGCCGTGCCTTATTTATTGCAGGGGATTCGCCCTTACTTATTGTGGGGCATCAAGCAGTAAACAGGGTAATTCTTTCACTTTTTCTTCTGCAACGCAGTGAAGACATACCCTTTATATACATTCCGCAAAATCAATATTATCATATATCCACCACTCCACGCCATAAGCTCTTTGAGTTGGTGAAGTTTTTTT
>CAYJNE010000062.1:0-4544 GCA_964371345.1 uncultured Desulfovibrionaceae bacterium
TGCGCGAAAAAGAAGCGGGTGATGAAGAAGCTTGCTCCATGGATGAAGATTATTTAAGGGCACTTGAGTATGCCATGCCCCCAGCGGCAGGTGAGGGTGTTGGTATTGATAGGCTTGTGATGCTTTTGACGGATAGTCATTCTATTCGTGAGGTTATCTTATTTCCATTGCTTAAGCATGAGTCTTAGGCGGTTGTTGCTTTTGATGCATAGCGGCCTAACGGCCTTTTCCTAAATTTCTTGTTTTTAATTGCTTTTAGAGCATGACTTTGTAAGTTAAGAATTAAATGACTAAAAAAAAATCTTCCTTAGCCTTTGAGCTCTTTATTGCATTGCGCTATCTTTTTTCAAAGCGCAGGCAGACTTTCATTTATATTATTTCCATAATGTCAATTCTTGGTGTTGCACTAGGTGTTGGGGCTTTGGTTATAGTGCTTGGTGTTTATAATGGCTTTACCACGGACATTCGTGATAAAATCCTTGGTGCCAATGCTCATGGCATTGTAATGTCGTATATTCCAGGCTCATTGGATAATTCTGAACAAATAATGCAAAAAGTTTTGGATACCCCAGACGTCACAGGGGCAACTCCATTTTTATACACAGAGGTTATGCTTTCAGCACCCAATGGTGTTAAGGGCCTTGTGCTACGTGGTATTGATACCAAAACCGCACCAGAGGTTCTATCCATATTGCGCAATATGCAGTCTGGCTCCATATCTGGCCTTGAGCCAAGTGGAGAAAATGCCTCAAAAATACCCGGCATCATTATAGGTGCAGAGCTTGCCAAGCGTTTAAGCTTGGGCGTTAATAGCCGTGTGAACTTACTTTCGGCCTCGGGGCAAAAATCCACCGCAGGATTTGCGCCAGCCATTAAGCCGTTTAAGGTTGTGGGCATATTTAAGACTGGTATGTTTGAATATGATGCCTCACTCGGTTTTGTAACCCTACCCGCAGCAAGGGCCATACTGGGCCTACCTGAAAATCGCATTACAGGCATTGAAATTACCGTAAAAGATCTTTACGCCGCTGATGAAGTGGCAGAAAGTCTTACTGCCACATTGGGCTCGCCCTATTATGTGCGCCATTGGATGGAGATGAATGCCAATCTTTTTGCAGCCTTAGAGCTTGAAAAGGTGGGTATGTTCATATTGCTTGCCATGGTGGTGCTTATTGGCTCATTTTCCATTGTGACCACCTTGGTCATGCTGGTAATGGAAAAAACACGTGACATTGCTATACTTATGTCCATGGGGGCCACACGGAGTATGATTAGAAATATATTTATGCTCCAAGGCACTATAATAGGTGTTATTGGTACTGCCCTTGGCTATGTGCTTGGTATCAGTATAGCCATGTTATTAAAACGTTACCAATTTATAAAACTGCCCAAGGGTGTTTATACCATAGACCATTTACCTATCTTGCTTACTTGGTCTGATACCATATTGGTAGGGGCTTGTGCTATGTTGCTTTGCTTTTTGGCAACCATTTATCCTGCTCGCCAAGCCGCACGTTTAGAACCTGCTGAGGCTTTGCGCTATGAGTAATATGCCCGTGCTTTATGAATTTAAGGAAGTGAGCAAAAGCTTCTCCACCCCCAGTGAACAAATTGAGATATTAAGTAATATTAATTTGGCGGTGCATGAGGGTGAGTCTTTATCCATTGTGGGTGCGTCAGGTTCTGGTAAGTCAACGCTTTTGCATCTCATGGGTGCGCTTGATATTCCAAGTGGTGGAAAAATTTTTTTTGACGGGGCAGATTTGGAGATTATGTCCGCTGATGAAAAGGCGCACTTTCGTAATAATTACGTGGGTTTTGTCTTTCAATTTCATCATCTTTTACCTGAATTTTCTACCCTTGAAAACGTGGCTATGCAGGCAATTATCGGCGGAATGTCACGTGAGAAGGCTATACAAAAATCTAAAAAAATGTTAGATAGGGTAGGTCTTGCTAATAGGTTGGAACATA
The DNA here is from genome assembly GCA_964371345.1 of uncultured Desulfovibrionaceae bacterium. Lineage (GTDB taxonomy): Bacteria > Desulfobacterota > Desulfovibrionia > Desulfovibrionales > Desulfovibrionaceae > CAYJAD01. The sequence continues at coordinate 1,972 of CAYJNE010000062.1, forward strand.
AAGTAACAACGCTTTCTGGCGGTGAAAGACAACGCGCCGCCATAGCACGGGCAATCCTCATGAAGCCCCGTGTTCTCTTAGCAGACGAACCAACAGGAAATTTAGACAATCAATCTGGCTCACGGGTTGGTGAATTGCTTTTGGAATTAAATCGTGAACTTGGTATGACCTTGGTAGTGGTAACACACAATAACGAATTGGCAGCCAGTATGGGGCGGAGTTTAGAACTTCGTTCGGGAGTTTTGTATGATAAAACAGATAGTTAAAATTGCTTCAATCCTTTGCTTCCTAATGCTTATAAGCAATGTGTCCCATGCGGCACAAGCGCACACGGGGCCTCAAGTGCTTATTGTGCCATATCAAGTCAACGCCAGTGACGATATGGCTTATTTGCGCGAAGACGTGCCTAAACTCCTTTTAGAAAGATTGCAAGGCCAAAACATACGTGTTGTGCCCATTGCTAGGGCCCGCACCATTGTTGACCAGCAAAATATAGAAACATTGGATATACAAACAGCACGTAAAATGGGCACTACTGCCAATGTGGCTGTTGTTGTGTATGGTGTATTTAATCAGCTTGGTGACGGCTTTACCTTGGATTCACGCATTGTACCCATAACAAGCAATCAAATTCCTGGCGTTGTGACTATTCAAAAATCAAGCATTATTGAGCTTGCCGCCGCTGTTGATGCCTTAACTGCAAAGGTGGCTGGCACTGTGCAACAAGGCTCCACTCCTGCGGGTATTACTCCAAGTGCCGCGAGCGGTACTGTGGTTAAGGCTGGTGGCCTCACTGACGTGCAGGTTAAGGGCCTTCGTGTTATGGATCCTGATGCTGTGCTTATGCGCTTATCCATTCGTAAGGGTGACTCGCCAGATTCCGCTGCTATTAACGAAGAAATTAAGCGTGTTTGGGACATGGGTTATTTTAATGATGTAAGTGCTAGCATAGAGGCTGGCAATGTTCTTGTATTTACCGTGGATGAAAAACCACGAATTGATAGCATTCAGGTGCAAGGCTCTGATGAGATTGACGAAGATGACATCCTAGCCACCATGAGCACCAAGACGGGGGCAGTTCTTAATGAAAAATTGCTTGCTGATGACGTACAAAAAGTAACTGAGCTTTATAAAAAGGAAGGTTATTACCTTGCCGAAGTTAAGCCAGAAGTTATTGCCAGAGATACAGGCTCCAATGCTCGCCTTGTATTATCCGTTACTGAAGGCAATAAATTGTATATTGAAAAAGTTACCATTAATGGTCTTAAAGAGTTAGATCAAGATGATATATCTGAATACATGGCCTTGCAACCACGCACCATGTTCTCATGGTTTACTGGTACAGGCGTTTTAGAAGATGAATATCTTGAGCGTGACTCCAACGCCATTGCCGCCTATGGTCTTAACGAAGGCTATGTAGACATTCAAGTGTCTGCACCTGATGTTGAGTACAAGCCAGACGGCATTTATATTACCTTCCAAGTAAATGAAGGCAGACGTTATAAAATTAACGAAATTCAATTTGGTGGTGACCTAATTGATACTGAAGAGCGTCTTTTGCATGTGATTGAAATGGATACACAAAAAGAAGAGAATGAATATTTCTCCCTGTCTATCATGCAAGAAGATACCAAACGCTTAACCCAATTCTATGGCGACTATGGTTATGCTTTTGCAGAAGTTGACACCAAGATTCTTAAAGATGAATCTGGCGCGCCCACGCTAAACGTTGGCTATTTAGTCAATAAAAAGCAAAAAGTATATATCCGCCGTGCTGTGGTTGAAGGTAACTACAGAACTAGAGATAACGTCATCTTGCGTGAATTACGCCTTGCTGACGGCGATGTTTATGATGGTGCAAAGATGCGCCGTTCTACCGAGCGTTTGAACCGCCTTGGTTATTTTGAGTCAGTGGATACAGAGCTTGTACCCACAGGTGCTCCTGAAGAAGTGGACTTAAAAATTAAGGTAAAAGAAACCAATACTGGTGCTATCATGGCTGGTATTGGATATTCTACTTATTATGATGTGGGTGTTTCTGGCTCCATTATGGAGCGCAACCTCTTTGGCCGTGGTTACTGGCTTCAAGTGCAAGGCTTCTTATCCTGGCGTCGTACTTCTGGTACCATATCCTTTACCAACCCACGTGTTTATGACACTAACTGGCTATTTGGTAATGACCTTTACTATGTTCATGACTATTGGGATGATTTTACTAAGGATACCTTTGGTGATTCTGTACGCTTTGCTCACCCCATTGGTGAATATACAAGCGTTGGCTTTGGGTACCGTTTAGAGCGTTATGAATTGTACGGTATTGATACAGCTTCATCACCCTCCATTAGAAACTATGAAGGTGTGAACTGGACAAGTGCTGTTAACGCTCGTATCACCCGTGATACTACCGATAGTCGCCAACAACCAACTCAAGGTACCATTACTCGCCTTTGGACTGAATACGGCGGTGGCGGACTTGGTGGTACAGATAACTTTGTTAAAGCCATGGCCGACTGGCAAGCTTTCTACGAATTGAAAAGAGATCACGTTGTGCATATACGTGGGCGCATAGGTGG
>CAYJNE010000062.1:4644-7918 GCA_964371345.1 uncultured Desulfovibrionaceae bacterium
CTTTCTACGAATTGAAAAGAGATCACGTTGTGCATATACGTGGGCGCATAGGTGGAGTTTTTGAAAATCAGGTGGGCTCCGTTGTCCCAGTATTCGAACGCTTCTACATAGGTGGTATTGATACAATTCGTGGCTATGACTACACAGCCCTTTCCCCTCGTGACAAAGTATATCATGATAGAATTGGTGGTGACAGAATGGGTGTTGCTAACCTCGAGTATATTTGGACATTTGAAAAGGACTTGGGCCTTTCCATTGTGCCATTCATAGATGCTGGCTTTAATATTGACTCAAGTTACATGGAAGTTAGTGATCACGTTGTATACTCTGCAGGCCTTGAGCTTCGCTGGCGTTCGCCCATGGGTGACTTACGTGTAGCCTATGGTGTTCCATTGTCAGATGACTATGATGGCAATAGAAACTCTGGTCGCTTTGAGTTTACCATGGGTCAGAACTTCTAATTCGTTCATAGTAAATAATGATAACAAAAGCCAGCGGAGCAATCCGCTGGCTTTTTTGTTACGGGTGGTGCAAAGCGTTTATGTGATGTATTTTACTGCGTGGTTGTTTGCTTCGTAGGTGAGAAACGTTGAGGAATGGCAGTGGCCATTTCCTTTTAATCAAATCCTTAAAGAATAGATTGCCGCGTCACATCGCTATTAGTTTGGTTTTTTTAGCATAATTCCCGAAGCGATGTTCCTCGCAATGACCTTCGATGTATTGTGGGTCATCGCGAGGGAAAATGCTTCGAGAGTTGCATTAGGTTGCGAAAATACAAGCGTTTTCCGCGGCGATCCATTTTGCAGGACTATATCGAAGGACAAAATTACCTTCAATTCAAAATGACATACCCAGCACCCTACCACCAATAATAAACAATGGTCACACAAATCATGCTAATGGCTCGCAATCCTTGGTTGGTGATAATAAGTTGTAAAGCTATTCGTGGCTTAAAAAATCCTGCATAGGACGGAAATTGATGCCTAATGGCCCGCATGGGTGTGGATAAAATATTGCCCACCAAGAGGGCTAGTACAATTTCCTTTGCAGTGAGCGCACCAGAATTAAAAATGGACCCAGCCGCAGAAAGGGCCGCCCCAAGCTCTGCCGCCAGATGTAATACAATAATGCCCATGGCTTGGGGTTTTAGAAATGACAGCCACTCCACATGCTCACTAAGCCAGATTTCAGCCGTGGCAAAAAAACCCCCACGTTGTAAAAAATACATTAAAATATAAATGGGTACGGTGAAATATAATAGCCTTGGTACACGCTTTTTAAAGCGTTTGAAGGCTTTTTTCCATATTTCTTGCCAAGTGGTGCGTTCATCATCAAGTAGGCAAGTCACACAGCCTTCAGGCGGCGCAGCTAGCAAAAATCTAGCAATAATAATGGTAAAAATTGTTCTTGCCGCTGCCGCTATGAGGGTTAATCCCACATAAATAACCGCAGGAAAGCCCAAAACAGGCCAAGTCAAAAAGAATATGCTTGGGGTGTGTGTAAGATAAGACGGTAAACTGTTAAAAAGGTTTGAAAGTATAAGCTCTTTCTTAGTAAGTTCGCCTTTTTCAAAGCTTTCTGCCAAAAGGCTATTGGCTGTAGCAGGGGAAAAAAAGGCTGTGGAAAATGCTGCACCAGCCACGTCTTTTAAATGTGCGGCATTGGATAGGGGAGCCGCTATGCGGGCCAAGTGGCGTGTCCAGCGTAGGCCCTCAATAAGATTGGCAATCAAAAGCCCAATGCTTAGGCCCATTAGTAAACGCAGCATGGGCCAAATTAAAGCATCCCAAAGGGATAGAACATCTTCCACTTAGCTTCCTTGTTTTAAGCGTAGTTCCTCAATAATCTTAACTTCATCGGGGAAGTCATTGGTGGCAAATCTGGAATAAATGGGCCAGTTGTCAACTGTTACGTCAAATATTCCTGAATCACCAGCCACGAGTTCGGTTGTAATTCCAAGTTCTTCTTTAATTTTTGCGGCTAAACTAGTCGCCCTTGGCTCATAGCCTCACGGCGCACAGTAAATAATTTTAAGGTTCATAATGCTACCTTTGCTTATTCTTCGTCTGGTTTAAAGCCTGTATCCTCTGGCAGATTGTTTTTTGCGGCTTCTGTTCTTGCAAGCTCGTCACAGCGTTCATTTTCCGTATGCCCTTGGTGGCCTCTAATCCAGTGGAATGAAGCTTGATGCTTTGCAAGCTCATCACTTAAAATTTGCCATAAATCTTGGTTTTTAACTGGTTTTTTATCAGATTTTCGCCAATTATTTTTCTTCCAAGATATGAGCCATTTTTTCTCAATGGCATTGCAAACATATTGTGAGTCAGAAAAAATATCCACCTTGCATTTAAACTTCAAGGCTTGCAAACCTTCAATAACAGCCATGATTTCCATACGGTTGTTAGTGGTTTTGGCATACCCGCCAGAAAATTCCTTTTCATAATCCTCACCCACCAAGCGCAAAATAGCCGCCCAACCACCAGGGCCAGGGTTACCAAGACAAGAACCGTCTGTAAAAATATGCACATGCTTCATGGGGTGAGTTGTTTTGATACTTTTATTATAAGGTTAGAAGTTTTGATTATTTTTCCTGCTTATGTAGTTTTAAAAGCATGGACTGCCGCGTCATACCGCTATGAGTATTGTTTTTAAGCATAATCCCCGAAGCGGCACTCCTCGCAGTGACCTTCGTTGTGTCGAGAGTCATTGCGAGAAAAAACGCTTCGGGAGTTGTGTACAATGATAATATGACAAGCGTTTTTTCGTGGCAATCCATGGCGGAACTGCACTAAGCGTTCATTCCAGACTGATTTTAGCTACTATACCCTAGTTATTACGGGTATCACAATGGGATCCCTGTCCATAACCCTGCGGAAAAATCTACGCAACGATGAACGTATTCCGTCCTGTAGTCGGTTGATATTGTTAGGGTTATTGTCCTCAATTTGGTCAAGTACGAGGCACACGGCATCTTCAAGCACATGGCGCAATTGTTGCTCAAAAACAAAACCCTTGGATTGAATTTCTGGCCCGTGTAATACGCTGCCCGTGGCATCATCCAAGACCAAGTTCACAATAACTATACCTTCTTCGCCCAAGATTTGTCGCTCCTTTAATACTGCGTGCCCAACATCGCCAACTCCCTTACCGTCCACAAGGGTGCGGTCAGCCATGATGCGCTCTTCACGGCGAATACCTTGAGGTAGTAGGGTAAGGGGGTCGCCAGCCTCTAAAATAATAGTACATTCTTCTGGAATATTACATTCTTGCGCAA
>CAYJNE010000063.1:0-2636 GCA_964371345.1 uncultured Desulfovibrionaceae bacterium
ATGGTGTCTCCCGAAGGGTGTTTTAAATTGTCCTTTGTTCTGGGTAAGTATTGTACTATCAATTACGTGCACTTAGAAAATATATCACGCTTTGCTATTCTATCCAGATAACACTGGCCTGATTAACATATAACGCTTGGTCGCATGTCCTATGCGACACAAGCTATCGCAAGCTTCGCCTACGCCGCAAGTGAATTGCGGCTTGTCTCTCGCTTGCTCCCCTGCGGGGCTTGCCACGTCATTTTCGCATAACGCTTGGTCGCATGTCCTATGCGACACAAGCTATCGCAAGCTTCGCCTGCGCCGCAAGTGAATTGCGGCTTGTCTCTCGCTTGCTCCCCTGCGGGGCTTGCCCACGTCCTGTGGGCAGTGTTATTTACTTATCCAGATAACACTAGCCTGACGTCCAGATTCTTTGACTTTGCGGTAGGAGAAAAAGAGTTCCTCCATGCTGTATGTGCATAGGTCAAGTCCGAAAATATTGGATTTTTCTAATCCTGCTTGTTGTAGTTGGTGGCGGGTGAGGCCCCATAAATCCATAGTTTTTTCTTGGGCAGAAAACCACGGGGCAAAATCCTTTTTCCACTCTGCATTAAAATTAATAAACTCCGCCATGGGTGGGCTTAGGCTTGGGCCACGTACAGCCATGAGGTCTTTTGGTAAAATTTTATAATTCTCGCAAAAGCGTTGCACGGCACTCAAAATAAACTCACATGCATTGCCACGCCAGCCAACGTGTAGGGCCATAATATGTGTGCCTTTTTTGTGGCTTATGAGTATGGGTTGGCAGTCTGCGGTTTTAATTATTAGCCCAAGGCCGCTCTTGTTGGTTGCTTGCCCGTCCGCTTCATATATGGGAGCTTGCTCCATGCTTATGGGCTTGGGGTCAAAAATAAGGTTGTCGCCATGCACTTGGTATAGCTCACTAAGTTCATGCCCAATGGTTTTTTGTAGGCTTAGTCTATTTTTAAGCACTAAGGCCCTATCATCATTAGTGGAAAAGGAAATATTACCCCCACCATAATCACCAGTGGAATGTCCGCCCATGCGGGTTTGGAAAATACAATGCACCCTTGGAATATGTGGAAAATTAAAAGGAATAAAGCTTATACCCATAACATACCGTCCTCACTGATAATACCATTAACTCGCATATCCCATTCATCCCAAGCGTTGGGGGGGAGGTTTTTAAATATTTGCCACGCGAATACGAGCCCAAGGCTCATATTGTGTAAACCGCGACTGAGAAAGCAATCATAATAACCATTACCAAAGCCAAGTCTGTGTCCATTGTATGCAAAGCCCACCGCTGGTGCTATTAATAAGTCTATTTTATCTTCCCAAATTTTTGTGTGCTCTTTGGGTTCTAAAATATTAAAACTTCCAGGCTCAAGGTCATTTAAACTATGGCAGACAAAAAAGTTCATAATGCTTGCTTGCCTTGGGTCACATCGGGGTAAGAGTACGGTTTTTTTGTCTTGCCATGCAGATTCAAGTAGCAAGCTTGTGTCTACCTCTCCCCAAATAGACATATATAAGGCCACGGTAGATGCATTTTTCCAAACATCTTCAGCAAGCAATATTTGTTGTGCTTGTATGCTTTTTGTGCGCGCGGAGTTTTGGTTTTGCTCTGCTCGTTTTGCAATTAGCTCTTGGCGTAATGTTTTTTTGTCTTTTGGGGACATGCTTTCCTCTTTTATTTCATGCAAAAATGTGCTATATATCATACACAAATTCAAAAAGGATGTATAGCTTATGCCAAGTGAACAAAAAGATTTTTTATGGATTGCAATAGGTGATATTCATAATGATACTAGTAATTTGTCTCAAATTCCAGAATTATCTCAAGCAGACGGTATTATTGTTACTGGTGATATGACCAATTGTGGCGGCATTAAGGATGCTGAAAGTGTGCTTAAAAAAGTGCAAGCTCATGCAAAATGTGTTTTTGCCCAAATTGGTAATATGGATTTGGCAGAAGTCACCCCTTGGCTTATGCAAAATAATCTTAATTTACACACAGAAGTGCGTGAAATAGCGGAAGATGTTGCAATTTTAGGTGTGGGAGCATCAACCATAACTCCCTTTAATACACCTAGCGAATTTTCTGAAGATCATTTTGCCGATTGGCTAAATGCTGGCTGGGTAAAGGCTAGTAAATGGCAAAAAAAGGTACTTATTTCGCACAATCCACCTAAGGATACCCTTTGTGATGATATTGGCGGTGGTATTCATGTTGGCTCAACATCTGTCCGTGAATTTATTGAAAAAAATCAACCCGATATTTGCATTTGTGGGCATATACATGAGGCCCGCAATGTGGATAAAATTGGGCGTACCATTATTGTAAACCCAGGCAATTTTTCTGCTGGCGGCTATGTGCTTTTGCGCTATAGTGGTGGTGAGCTTAGTGCAGAGTTGAAGGTGGTTGGATAAAAAATTATTTTTTACATATTATTAATAAAGACATGGATTGCTTTGCTCGTAATAACAGGTGAAAAGTCATTGCGAGTAAAGCGAAGCAATCTATGTCTTTTATGTTTTATAAAAGTACAATGCTATTTTCTATTTCCCCAGAAAGCGTACTAAGCACATACCGCAAAAGCTTTTGCCCTTATACACTTCTACCCTAAAAA
>CAYJNE010000063.1:2736-5713 GCA_964371345.1 uncultured Desulfovibrionaceae bacterium
CGTACTAAGCACATACCGCAAAAGCTTTTGCCCTTATACACTTCTACCCTAAAAATACTGCCGCTATTATCCACAGAAAATCTTTTAATAAATGATTTTTTTTGCAAATCTATATTGCTTTCGTTGGCTTTGCCTGTGTTTGCACCAATGGCGTTTACTCTGTAACCGTCTATAGGTAGCACCTTGAAGCTATTTTGTACGGGTACAATATCGCCAAAATTAAAGGTTTTTTCTTCGCCGTCCACAAGTATTTTTAGGGAGCTAAGGCTATTATCTATATCATGCCAATCGGGGCTAATGGTGGTAAGGGTGCGATTTCCATAATGAACATAAAGATTTTTGCCATTGGGTAGCACTGCCATAATGGGCTTTGAGGCCACGGGCTTATAATTTTGTTTGGGTAAGGGCAAATAATTTATATGCGAGCGCACGTCCTCAAGGGGTAGCATGATTTTATTATCTATAAATGTTACGCTAAGGCCTGTGTATAGGGCTTCGCCAACGCCTTTAAGCGTTAGGGGGAAATCTCGTTCAAGCTCAATGCCAGCAAGTTTGGCAAAGGCTTCTATCATTTGCAAATGATAATAAACTCGCCTGACTACTGGAAATTCCTTACTGGCTTCAAGTCCAAAAGCAGGCTTATTGTGGCGCACGGCAAACCAAGAAAGGCTTTTTTCCATTTCTCGGTCACCCTTGGCAGTGTGAGTATTGCGTACGGTTAGGTAGTGGTTTTTGTGAAGTAGATTTTTATTGACGGAACTTATTACATCATCGGCCAAACTTTCTAAAAATTGCAAGCGTTCATCCGCAGTTGCGTCTGCATAAGTTATATGTGCGTGGTCAAAGTTTGGCATAAAGGCTTGGTCAATGATTATAGATTGCCCCCAACGGGCTGGGCCGTGCAGTCTATCTTGATATTTTTCACGATAAAATCCACTACCGTCATGTAAATTCAATATAATATCAACTTCTGGCGCGCGGATTAGCTCTTGAATGCGGCTTACGGTGGAGTATTGGGGGTCATTGTTGGAAAGGACGGCAAATTTGCGATTCATATCGCCATGTATGCCACGTGCTCGTTTGATAATACTTGGAAAATTAAGGTTTGGCACAATCCACAAACTGCCATTGGTAACGGTGTAGCGTGTGGCTACTAAGGTTGCCGCAGAAAATCCGCCTGGCTCATCACCCTGAATGCCGCCTACAATAAGCATTACGGGCTCTTTTGTGCCAATGCGAAATAGGCTAAAATCAAGTAGCTCATCGTGGCTTGGTTGGGCGTGGGCTGTGGTTACAAAACACAAGCAAAGTAGGGCCATGCCAAGTGAAAAGTAGAGCTTTCGCTGTAAGTTTATGGTTAAATGTATGTAAGAATATGAATTTTTCACTCCGCCAATATACATAAATATGCCTCATAAATCAATGTATACTTCTTGCCAAATGAGGAATATTTTTTTAAAAAAACGCTAGTCATCGTAAAAAATGGTATTATATTATGATTGGAATTAATTAAGGAGAATATAATATGACAAGTCAAATAAAAACCGTATTACTCTTGGGTTTACTTTCAGGCATGATAATTTTGCTTGGTGGGGCTCTTGGGGGTAGGGTTGGGATTATGATTGCCTTTGGTTTAGCCTTACTTATGAACGTGGGCTCTTATTGGTATTCTGATAAAATAGTCCTGTCCATGTACAAGGCTAGGGAATTGTCACCCCAAGATGCACCAGCCTTACATGCCATGGTGGAAGAATTGTCCGCCAACGCTGGCATTCCAAAGCCAAAAGTTTGCATTATTCCTGAGCAAGCACCCAATGCTTTTGCCACAGGGCGTGATCCAGAGCATGGCGTGGTTGCTGTGACCGAAGGGCTTATGCATTTATTAACACCAGAAGAATTGCGTGGTGTTATTGCTCACGAAATCGGACATATTGCCAATAGGGATATTCTTATCCAAACCGTAGCTGGTGTTTTGGCCTCAGCCATTGTGTCCATTGCCAATATGATGCAATTTGCGGCGATTTTTGGCGTGGGGCGTAATGATGAAGAAGGCGGATCTGGTGGACTTTTGGGTGGTCTTTTGTTGGCATTTTTGGCCCCCGTTGCGGCGGCTATAATTCAAATGGCCATTTCACGTTCACGTGAATATTTGGCTGATGATACAGGTGCAGCCATTAGCGGACAACCCCTTGCTCTAGCTGGTGCTTTGCATAAATTACAAAATTATAATCAGCGCATCCCCATGCAAAATGGCAATGCTAGCACTGAGCAAATGTTTATTGTTTCGCCATTATTTGGCGGGGGGATGTCAAGTTTATTTAGCACACATCCGCCCATTGAGGAGCGCATTGCACGTTTACAACAAATGTCTGGTCAGCAGTAGGGCGAACTGTGTTCGCCCGTGGTTTTTTAATATTATTTTGTCATGATTGTCGTTGAATATAGGTAACTGGTCGGAGGACATATGCAAAACCGTGTTTTGGTTAAAGCTGACGAAATGTCACGCATTTTAGAAAGGCTTACTTCGCAAATTGTGGAGACGCATGGCTCATGCGAACAAGTTATGCTTGTGGGCATTCAAAGGCGTGGTGTGGATATTGCCAAGAGATTACAAGTTCTTTTGGAAAAACGCTTAAATACCAATATTCCTTTTGGATCATTGGATATAAATTTATACCGTGATGACTGGACAAGCCTTGATGCAACCCCTTACATAGGCCAATCAAGCATTGAAGGTTCGGTGGACGGTAAAAATATTATCTTAGTGGATGATGTGCTGTATACGGGGCGCACCATTCGTGCGGCCCTTGAGGCTTTGCTTGATTATGGTCGCCCGAGTTGTGTGGAGCTTTTGGTATTAATTGATAGAGGCCACAGAGAATTACCCATTGAGGCAAAATATGTGGGTAGGCCCATAAGTACACAGAAAGATGAACATATTAATGTGCTTATTAGTGAACGAGATGGCAAGGATGAA
>CAYJNE010000063.1:5813-7816 GCA_964371345.1 uncultured Desulfovibrionaceae bacterium
CCCGTGGGGCGATTTTTCTTACCAATTCCGCTTAACCAAAGCACGTCCAATACTTCTGGCATGGAACTCAAGACGTTTATGGCGGCTCCCACTTCTTCACCTGTTAGGTGGTCAATGTGGCTTTCAAGTTGGGCAATATTTTCAGCCATGCTTGTATTGTTGTCAGTCTCGCAACTATCTTCTTTAACTAGGTAAATTCGTAGTCCAGACGGGGCAGGGCGGCTACCATAACCCGTACCCATGCGCAAAGTGTGCCCATTTAAACCTTGTTCAAAGCGCGTACAAAGGCCATGCACAAGGGCCGCACCAGTGGGCGTTACAAGTTCTGTGGTGGCATCGGTTTGCTTAATGGGTTTATCCATAAGCAAGAAGGCCGTGGCTGGAGCAGGTAGGGGCAAGGTGCCGTGTTCACACTCCACCGTGCCAGAAAACCATGGCAAGGGTGAGCATACAATATGGTCAATGCCTAAAACCTCAAGGCCCCATGCCGTACCTAAAATATCAACCAAGGTATCAATGGCCCCCACTTCATGAAAATGCACTTCTTCGGGTTTAATTTGGTGGGCATGGGCTTCGGCAAGGGTTAGGGCATTTAGTACAAGAAGGGCCTTTTCCCGCACAGTTTCTGAAACATCAACCTTATGAAAAATATCTGCAATATCAGAAGGGTGGCGTAAGGGTTGCTCGCTTGGCCAGTGTACGTCCACCCTATGTCCTGGGCCTGCGGCACGGCATTCTTGCCAGGTTTTAAGCTCACAAACAATGCCCGCCTTGGCTAACTTTTGCTGAAGTGGATTAAGGTCAAGCCCAAGGTGGCATAGAGCCGCTAAAAACATATCTCCGCTGACACCTGACATGCAGTCACAATAGGCATACATGGGCAAAACTCCAAAGGTTGTTAATTTTTTTTATATTAATTGCACTTACTCTCTTGAAGAACGGCGAAAGTAAGTATATAAGAGAGGTGAAAGCAAGGCAATTATATTATAGTATTAAGAAAAAATTATATGTAATTTGTATATGTTTTTTATTTCGACTATTTAAGGAGGCAGTATGCGCGTTCGTAGCTGGATGACTAGTGAAGTTGTAACCGTGACCCCTGAAACATCTGTGAGTAGGGCCGATAAACTCATGAAAAATCATAGCATTGGTTGTTTGCCCGTTGTGGATAGCCAAATGAATGTGGTTGGCATTGTGTCTGATAGTGACATTAAGGCTGCCTTGCCTTCTGCTGCAACATCGTTAGACGTGCATGAAGTGCAATACTTGCTCTCTGAGCTTAAAGTAAAAGAAATTATGACCATAAAGCCTGTTTGCATCGGCCCTGATGACTCAGTGGAAAGTGTAGCCATGCTTATGGAAGAAAATGATTTTGGCAGCATGCCCGTGACAGATGATGATAAAATAGTCGGAATCATTACGGATAATGATATCTTTAAGATGTTCATTAGTATTACTGGTGCTAGGCGTGGTGGCTTGCAATTAGCTTTTGAGCTGACTGACCCAAACCTTAGAGTGCGTGATATTTTTGAGGAGCTTGTTAAATACGGAGCACGGTTAATTTCTGTTTTATCGCATTATGAAAATGATGATACTGTGCGTAAATTCTTTGTGCGTATTCGCCCCATGGATTCGCAGGCAAAACAAGATGAGCTCCTTGAAGTATTAAAAAAACAATACAGCCTTCAGTACTGGATATAGTGGATTATGTCTGGTAACAGTGCCGTATAGTTTATAAATTTGGTGTTCAAAAAAAATGCGCAAGGCTCTTGCCATTTTTTTAAGAATGTGGCAATGTGTGCTCACTGTTTGGGTACAACCAATATTTAGTACCGATAGCTTGTTGAGGCATACCGCCCGCAAAATTTGTTTGCAGGCTTATTGTTAACGGTTATTACATCGAGATTTCTCGATGGAAGAAAAATCGCAAGAAAATGTCCAAGGAGGACAAGTATGGCTGAGATTACTTATAAGGGCAAAAGTTTTGAGGTGGATGAAGACGG
>CAYJNE010000064.1:0-7569 GCA_964371345.1 uncultured Desulfovibrionaceae bacterium
AAAATAAGTTCTAATGTTATTCATCGGCTACCATCCTTGTGCTGATGGGTTTTTGGCGCATATGCGCTACGTTACGGTGGCAGTCAACGCAGTATGGCTTTGATTCCATGCTGGCTACGCCCATATTGGTCATAGCGTGGCAGGATTTACAATTGGCGTTAACCACATCCTTTGTTCTAACGCTAATATTTAAGGCTACATCCTTACCTTGAATATTAGATGTAAAATCTTTCAGGCCTTCAGCGGCTTTGAAGGGGATTTTACTTATCAAGTTTGTGGGTGCGTGACAGCTGTTGCACGACTGATTGGCATGTGTGGATAGTTTGTGTGTGACGCTAGCTTCTGCCATAACGTGACATTTACCACAAAATGGTCTCTGGTCTGTGTAGTGCATGGCAACTGCCGCACTTGCAAAAAGACCAACCCCCACAGCAATGCCTAGTAACATCGTTTTAAGCCACGGCCCGTGGCAAGATGCTCCCATACATTACCTCCTTAAATTCTTGCATCAACCCAATGTTGATACTAACTAATATTATATTACAAAAACTATGCCGAAAAAATGAATCAGACAGAAAAATCTGAAAAAATATTTTTGTGAGTAAAATATTTATTATTTCAAGATATTATAGATTAGAAAGTGCTTTTTGATGTACTAATCCTTATAAGTATTCATTCCTAGTCTTGCCAAATTCATAAAAATATGACAAATTTTCAGCTATGCATGACAACAAAAGAACATTACCCAAAAAATCCTTGTGGCAAAAGTTACGCTATGCCTTTATTTTAAGTACGTTATGGTGTTTGTTTATGGTATTACTGTATAATAATGCCAGCACATCCAATACGGAACACGCAAAAGAACAAATGCTTACCCAAGCGCAGACTTTATACAGTTTTGTACTTGATACACGCAATTGGAATGCTAGGCATGGTGGTGTTTATGTGCGTGAAAGTGAATTTGGGCAGCCTAATCAATGGATTCCTGAGGATTATCGAAGCATAGCCATGCCAGACGGTTCACGCTTTGTTTTGGTAAATCCTGCCTATATGAGCAGGCAAATCAGTGAAAGTAGCAAGTTATTAGGGGCGCATTTTAAGATTATTAGCACTAAACCCATGCGTCCTGAAAATATGGCTGACAGTTGGGATGTGTTGGCTTTTGAAAGAAATGCCCTTGGCGAACCAGAGGTATATTCATATGAAAAAGGAATGGACGGTATACATTTTAGATATTTAAAACCGCTATATGCCATTGAGTCTTGCTTGCAATGCCATAAAAATAATAAAGAAGATGACGTACTTGGTGGCATTAGTGTTAGTCTTGATGTCAATAATATGCTTAAAAATGTGAATACGCAAAATAAAAGCCTTGCTTTTGCATATGGTTTTATGGCTCTTGTGGGTAGTGGTTTTGTGGGAGGTCTAGGGTTTTTGCGTAGCCGCAAGGAGCAGCTAAGGGAAGAAAAGGAAAAAATGAAGGATGCCTTTGTTGCCAATATGAGCCATGATATGCGCACACCTCTAGCTGGCATTATGGGTATGACACAATTACTTAGGCAGGAAAAAGACCAAATAGAGCAGAAAAAAATTGTGGAATATTTGCACCTTGCAAGTGCTTCGCTTTTGGAAATGGTTTCAGATATTACCGATTATGCGGCCCTAAATGCAGATAAAATACATTTGAATATGGCTAGCTTTGCGGTGCGCCCTGAGCTTGAGCAATGTTGTGCGATTTTCTTGCCTCAATGCAAGGCTAAGGGTCTTGAATTTGAACTATGCATAGCCGAAGACGTACCTACATATATAGTCGGTGATGCTTTTAGAATAAGGCAAGTGCTTGGTAACATTATTAATAATGCTGTGAAATTTACTGCGGAAGGCAAGGTAAGTGTAAGTATTTCTTATAAGGATAATGCGTTATGCCTTGAGGTTATGGATACTGGCTCAGGCATTGCTAAAGACGAGCAAGAGCTTATATTTACTCGTTTTGAGCGTGGAAAATTTGCCCACGACACACCAGGAACAGGGCTTGGCCTAGCCATTGTATTTGACCTTGTGCAGCTTATGCAGGGTAGTGTGAGTGTTAAAAGTGACCAAGATAATGGGGGTAAAGGTGCTTGTTTTACCATGCTTATACCTGCAAATATAGGTCAAAATTTGCAAAACGACACACAAAATGCCCACGCTACCCCTAATGATGACACACATTCATACGCGCATACTTGTATACTTCTTGTGGAGGATAATGCGGTAACGGCCTTTTTTGTGCAAGCTGTGCTTGAAAAAGTGGGTTGTACTGTGCATTTGGCTAACAGTGGTGAGCGAGCTTTAGAGCTTTTGGATGAAATTAAGCCACATATGGTACTACTTGATATGCGTATGCCTGGTATGGATGGCCTTGAAACCGCAGCACAAATTAGGGCATACGCTGAATATGCTGGCACGCCGCTAGTGTTAATGAGTGCCTCGGTTTTGGATGTGGACGCCCAAAAGCTTGAGGAATTACATATTGAAAAAACCTTACTTAAGCCTGTGTCTGCTCAGGATATTATTAATTTATTGTCGGAGTTTGCGCCTAAATCTACCATGCCTGAATTGCCGCTTTTTGAGCGTGAACGTGCCCTAGAAGCTCTTGATAACGATGAAGAACTTTTGGCTAAACTCATAAATATATGGCTTGATGATTATGAAGTGCGGCATAACTATTTAGTGCTTGCCATTGAGGAAGGGCAACAAAATAACATTTGTGCTCTGGCCCATGCCATAAAAAATTCTGCGGGAACGCTATACCTTACTCGCTTACAATATGAGGCCACATGGGTGGAAAATAATAGCGATGCGGACTGCTCCAAACTTGTAGAAAATCATGTAACTACATATGAATATTTGAAAAAAGGTCTTTATCGTGGCTAAGATATTAATAATTGATGATGAGCCTGTTTTACGAGCCCTTGTTGGTGATGTGGCTAAACGTCTTGGCTTAGATGTTTTGCAAGCAAGTTCCTTTGCTGAAGGTTTAGCATGTGGTCAAGTGGGGGTGGACATTGTAGTGTTAGACAAAATGCTCCCAGACTGTGATGGCCTAACTAGAATTAAAGATATCGTTGGCCTTCCTAATAATCCTAGCGTGATTGTTATTACAGGCCACGGGGACGGTGATGCGGCAGAGGCTGCTTTGCGCTCTGGAGCTTGGGAGTTTTTAACAAAACCATTTGGTGTTCAAAAAATATTTCAAGTGCTTAAGCAAACAATAACCTACCGTGCAAACCGTTTGCAAACCAACCGCAATTTGGAGCTTGAGCGCGCGGATATATTAGGCACAAGCTCTGCTTTGAACGAAGCTTGCCAGTGTCTGCAAGATGCCGCAGCCAGTGACGTAAATGTGTTGCTCTTGGGCGAAACTGGCGTGGGTAAGGAGCTTTTTGCCAAAACGCTTTATCATAATTCCTTACGTGCAGGAGGCCCTTTTGTGGCGGTGGACTGCGCTGCTTTACCTGAAACACTGGTAGAAAGTCATCTTTTTGGGCATGTGCGTGGTGCTTTTACTGGTGCAGAGAGAGCTAAGGACGGACTTTTGCTAGCTGCTCACAAAGGTACACTGTTCCTTGATGAAGTGGGGGAGTTGCCGCTATCTATGCAAAAAGCATTTTTACGAGCTTTGGAGGTTAGGAGTTTTCGGCCTGTGGGCAGTGTGGAAGAGGTGGCAAGTGACTTTCGGCTAGTGGCTGCCACCAACAAAGATTTACCAAAGCTTGTGGATGAAGGGCTTTTTCGCAAAGACCTTTTATATCGCTTGCAGGGTATGACCATACGCATTCCACCTTTACGAGATCGCAGAGAAGACATTGCAACGCTTGCCGCCCACGCCGTACATAAATATTGTAAAAAATATAATATGCCCATTAAGGCTATGGAAGCACATTTTATTGAGTCATTACATGCTTATGCGTGGCCAGGAAATGTGCGTGAACTTATGCATAGCATTGAGAGGGCTTGCGTTGCGGCTAAGGGTGAAGATGAGTTGTTTACCATACACTTACCAACAGATATGCGGGTGAGCATTGCACGTAATGGGCAGGAGGGTAAGCAAAACTCAAATACTCTTAAGGTGGAGTCAGAATATATGGCATTTGGAGATGATATTCTTCCGCTTAAGGAATGGAAATCCCGAGCCGAATATGGTTATATACAGCAAGTATTAGTGCAAGGTGGCGGAGATATACGCAAATGTGCGGCCATTGCGGGCATTTCAAGGGGCCATTTTTATGAGCTTTTGAAAAAGCATGGCTTGTCTGTAAGTTAAGTTATATTTTTTTTGCTCAACCAAAAATCTAAAGTACTATAGAGCACAGCTGGAGAAATGGGCTTAGTAATATGATCATTTAAGCCGTGTTTTAAGCTTATTTCCTTATCACCTGTCATGGCATGGGCAGACATGGCAATAACGGGTAAGTTTTTGTACTTTTCTTGTGCACGTATATTCACTGTGGCGGTAAGCCCGTCCATTATGGGCATTTGTATGTCCATAAGCACAAGGTCATAATGCTTTTTAGCAAGCATATCTAACGCTTCTTGACCATTATTAGCAATATCAACAGCATATCCAACGCTTGTTAATAGCTCTTCGGCTATCATTTGGTTAATATCATTATCTTCCACAAGTAAGAGTTGGGCACTTCTGGTGATGTTTTTATCCACCACGTCTGTTATATCTCGCTGGTTTATAGGTAATCTTTGCTCCGAACAAGATTGGAAAATAGCAGTAAATATAAAGGTTGAGCCTTTACCTGGAGAGCTTTCTGCCCAAATTTTACCCTTCATCATTTCCACTATACGCTTTGAAATAATAAGCCCAAGGCCTGTGCCACCATATTTGCGTGTGACAGATGTATCGGCCTGAGTAAAGGCTGAGAACAATGATTGGAGTTGCTCTTTGGATAGTCCAATGCCTGTGTCTTTCACCGTGAATGTGCAGTGCAATTCTTTATTGTCGTGTTCGTGGGCTTCAATGCTTAGTGATACACAGCCTTCATGAGTGAATTTAATGGCATTTCCTATGAGGTTTAGGAGAACTTGCTTTAGGCGTAGCGGGTCACCCAAGATTGCTTTGGTTGCAAACTCGCCTTCATTGAGAATGCATGCAAGATTTTTTTCTTGCATTTGAGGCATAAATAGGCTTTGTAATTCAGAGCATATATCATGTAAAGTGAAGGGAGTTTCTTCAATTTCAAGCTTACCAGCCTCAATTTTAGAAAAATCTAATATGTCATTAATAATACGCAATAAATTACCAGCAGAAAACTCTGCCTTTTCCACATAATCTTTTTGGGTGTGGTTAAGGTTGGTGTGCGATAAAATATGCAATAGGCCCAAGATACCATTCATGGGGGTGCGGATTTCATGGCTCATATTAGCCAAGAATTCACTTTTAGCTTTGGCACTTTGTTCTGCTGCTTCGGTGGCTCTGTGCGCTTTTTCAAGGGCTTCGTTGATTTCTCTCAAGTCTTGCACATAGGATATAATCATTACTTCGCCATTAATAATAGTGCTTTTTAGAGTCACGTCACAAGGCATGATTTCTCCATGCTTGGTCTGGGCTACAGTTTGAATACGAAAATATCCATTCTCTACAGCCTTGGCTAGTGCATCTTGCACCATAACTTCGGAGCGTCTGCCGTCAGGCTGAAATTCAGGAAATATTGTGTGAAAGTTATCAATGAATTCTTGTTTGCTTTCGTATTCAAACAATTTCCACCCAGCCTCATTACAATCAAGAAGCTCACCCTTACCGCTAAATGCATTAACCGTGAGTGGGGTTGCGTCAATAATGGTGCGGACGGTGGTTTCTGCTTCTTTTATTTTTTGAATTTGGGCTTTTTCTTGTCTTAAATCACGCATATAGGTGATTATAAAATCTTTATTATCAACTGTTGTGCGTAGTAGCGTAAATTCAATAGGAATAAGCTCTCCATTTGTGTGTAGGCCTACTACTTCAAATACGCTTATGCCATTTTCCCAAGCTTCTAAGAGTTTTATGCGTGATAGTTCAAAGGAAGAAGTTCCGTCTGGCTGAAATTCAGGCATCCCTTTGCTTGCATTTTGAATAAAGTCTTCCTTAGATTCAAAACCTAAAAGTTCAACCATAGCATCATTACAATCAATACGCTTAAAATTACTATCTAGTATGCCAATGGATAGTGGAACACCATCAAGTACAGCAGCTGTAAATTGCTCTGCTGCTTGAATTTTTTTGCGTGAGGCTTCTATTTCTCGTAAATCTTTAATATAACCAGCTAGCATGTATTCGCCGCTATGTTCAACTCTAACTACTATTACCTCTGTAGGAATGGGGGTTTTCTCAAGGTCTTGCCCTACCCAATAAGTTTGGCTTTTGCCCTTGTTAAGGGCCTCTTGTAAAACTTTATACATTCTTTCAAATGATTTTACACCGTCTGGTTGATATTCGGGTACAAGTCCTGAAAAATTATCAATAAAATCCTTAGCTTCAATGGCGTCACTAAAGCCAAACATCCTAGAAATAGCTTTATTGCCACCCACAAGTGTAAAGTCTTTATCCCAAATTAAAGTACCAAATGGTGATTCATCCAATAAAACTTGTGTATATTGTTCGGCTGTGCGTAATTTATCAATATTTTTTTGGTGTTCGCTAAGATCTAGTACATAGACTAAAATAACTGGTTCGCCGTCTTGTTCGCCTCGAACCAGCGTGACATCGCAAGGTATGGGGTTGCCTTTAATGTCTTGATGTATCCATTTTTCACGTACGTGGCCTTTAGTGAAAGCCTCTTGAATCTTTCTATACGCTAAGTCCATGGATTTTTCGCCATTGGGTTGATATTCTGGGCTTAGTTTGTGAAAATTCTCAGCAAACTCTTCTTTAGTCTTTAATCCAACCATCCGTGCCATTTCAAAGCTACATTCAATAATTTTCATGTCCTTAGACCAAGCTTGTGTGGCAAGGGGCATGGTATCAAGCAGGAATTGTTTATGCTTTTTGTCGGCTTGAATCTTTTCTTCATGGGCAATGATTTCACGTAAGTCACGTAAATAGCAAGATAAAAAAGCTTTGCCTTCATGCATTACCCGAATGAGATTAACCTCCGTAGGGATTAACTCCCCGTCTAATTTTTTGTGAGTCCATTCAAATTTGCATTGACCTTCTGAGAGCGCGGTTTGTATATAAGCATAGCCAGTTTCTGCAGAGTTTTTGCCGTCAGGCTGAAACTCTGGCGTAAATTCAGTGTGGCGTAATCTGTATTCATCAACATCTTTTAGGTCAAAAAGTTCTACATAGGCTTGGTTGCAGTATATGGCGTTAAGATTTTCATCCCAATAGCTAAAGCATATGGGCATACTATCAATGAAATCTGTAGCAAGATGAGGGGGCAAATTTGCTAATAATTGCTCTTTCTCGGACATGGTCAATGGCACTCTCAAATAATATTTTGGATTGATTTTAAATATATACAACTATTGAATTAATCGACTCTATATCAAGAAAGCATATAACCCGCAAGTATTTTTTATAATGCTACATATTTACTT
>CAYJNE010000065.1:0-7449 GCA_964371345.1 uncultured Desulfovibrionaceae bacterium
CTACCACCATTTAAGCGGATATCGATTGCCTGTAAGGTAGCTTAAGCCAATCCCAACCCCAGCAACCATGGACGCACCCATTAAGCATGGTGTCACAGCATAGAGATACCCAAGGTCATGAATGGACTGATTTCCCACCACCGCAAGTAAGGCCGAAGCCCCCCCAGGTGGGTGCAAAGTCTTGGTAAGTGTCATGAGTAAAATTGCCAAGGAAACAGAAATACAAGCCGCCACTATGGGGGTGCCTCCCAATACAATTTGACACGTAACCCCCGCAAGGGCTGATACAAAATGGCCCCCAAGTACATTGCGTGGTTGGGCAAGTGGGCTATTGGGCACTCCAAAAACTAAGACGCAAGACGCCCCAAAGGAAGCCATGAGTATGTGTACATTGTTAGCTTCAAAATAAAGTTCATCGACAATGGAAATCACAGCCATGCATAAGGATGAGCCCACAAAGGCCCAAAAAGCATTGATGATTTTTTGGCGTTGAATTAGTTTTTTTCTATGGAGCATTGTTGTATTATGTTAAAATGTTTTATTTTGTTCCCATTTCCAAGCGGTTTGTAGTATGGGTTTTATGTCTATATACTTAGGTTTCCAGCCAAGCACCTCTAAGGCCTTTTTATTGTCAGCGTATAGTTCTGCAGGGTCTCCAGCTCGGCGATCTGCTAGCACTGTGGGGCATTTTTTACCTGTAACTTCTTCTGCTGCCGCAATTATTTCCTTAACCGTGATTCCCACACCAGTGCCAAGGTTAATATAACCAACATAATTATCAAGTTTTTCCAAAGCTAAGCGATGCGCAACGGCTAAATCTTCCACGTGGATGTAATCTCTAATACAAGTACCGTCCTTGGTGGGGTAGTCCGTTCCAAATACGTGAATATTCTCTCTTTCACCCTTAATGGTTTTTAGTACTAAGGGTATTAAGTGCGTTTCTGGGGTATGGCTTTCGCCAATACTTGCGTCCTCACTACATCCTGCGGCATTGAAATATCTTAAAGCTATATACTTTAGGCCGTAAGCTGTGTGATAATCGGCAAAGGTTTGCTCTATAATTAATTTGGTTTTGCCATAAGGGTTAATGGGCAATTGAGGGTGGGCCTCGTCAATGGGTAGATACTTTGGGTCGCCATATGTGGCGCAAGTGCTTGAAAATACGATTTCCTTTACGCCAAATTCCAGCATGACATCTAGTAAGTTTATGGTGCCAACCACGTTGTTTTGATAGTATTTTTGCGGGCTTTCCATACTTTCGCCCACATAGGCAAAGGCCGCAAAATGTATAACAGATTTAATATTATATTTGCTAAAAACTGCCCTTAAAGAGTCTTTATCCATTAAATCTGCCTTGACAAATGGAGCTCTTTTATCCACAGCTTGTTCATGCCCATATATAAGGTTATCAGCCACAATGCATTCATAACCGTTGTTGAGCAAGTGTTTTGTGGTGTGAGAGCCAATGTAACCCGCACCACCCATAATTAAAATCATATTTTACCTCTTTAACTTGGCAGAAAATCAAATTCAAAAGCTGTGCAAATTGTGCAACTGCGTGCCTTACATAGTTGCGTATTGTAAGTATGTAGTTTATACAGTAATTGTATTTGTTTATTTTGTGAACATACTGTGGCATTGGTACTAAAGTGCTTACGGATTTGTCAACCTACAAAAGAGTAAATTTTATGTCATGTTATTTAATCACAGGTGGGGCTGGCTTTATAGGTTCTTGTTACGTCTTGCAAAGTCGTAAAAATAGTGTGCGTGTTGTTAACTTAGATAAGCTCACCTATGCTGGCAATATGGACAATCTTTCCGCACTTGCGCATGACGCTGAACATATATTTGCACAAGGCGATATTGGTAATGAGGAGCTTGTACGCAATCTTTTACAATTATATAAGCCAGATGCCATAATTAATTTTGCGGCGGAATCGCATGTGGATCGCTCCATTCATGACCCTGATGCCTTTGTGCGCACCAATGTGCTTGGCACTTGTGTTTTGCTAAGGGAAAGCCTTAATTATTGGTATAGTTTAGAAGACAGTAAAAAGGCTGATTTCCGCTTTTTACACGTATCTACGGATGAAGTGTTTGGTAGCCTAGGCCCAAGTGATCCCGCCTTTACCGAGCAAACACCATACGCACCCAATAGTCCATACTCAGCATCCAAGGCCTCCAGCGACCATTTGGTACGCTCCTTTAACGAAACCTATGGCCTACCCATACTCATAACCAATTGTTCCAATAATTATGGGCCACGCCAATTTCCAGAAAAGCTAATTCCTTTAGTAATTTGTAATGCTTTGGACGGCAAACCCTTGCCCATTTATGGTAAGGGAGAAAATATTAGAGATTGGCTGCATGTGGAAGATCATTGCCGTGCCATTGAGACAGTTTTGCAAAAAGGCCAAGTGGGGCGCACCTATAATATAGGTGGGCGGGCCGAGCGCACTAATTTGCAAGTGGTGCATAGTATTTGTGCGGCTCTTGACGATTTTATGCCACGCTCACATGGCAAGTATGCAGATCTTATAAGCTATGTGTCCGATCGCCCTGGGCATGATTTTCGCTATGCCATTGATTGCACCCGCATTGAAACAGAGCTTGGCTTTGTGCCCACGCATAGTTTTGATGAGGGTATGTTAGAAACAGTGCGCTGGTACCTTGAAAATCAAGACTGGGTGGAGCGTGCCCGCAGTGGCGCGTATCAAGATTGGCTTAATCACAACTATACAAAGAGATAATATGAAAGAACGTAAAGGAATTCTCCTCGCTGGTGGTTCTGGCACACGCCTTCATCCGCTTACATTAAGTATAAGCAAGCAGCTTATGCCAATTTATGATAAGCCCATGATTTATTATCCTTTAAGTATTTTATTGCTGGCAGGAATACGTGATATTAGTATTATTTCAACGCCAGAGCATTTGCCTTTATTTGAGGCCCTGCTTGGTGACGGTAGTAATTGGGGCTGCGAGTTTAGGTATATTGTGCAACCTTCGCCAGACGGTCTAGCTCAGTCATTTTTACTGGCTCGTAAATATATTGAAGGGCATCCCAGTTGCTTAGTGCTCGGGGATAATATCTTTTTTGGGCACACTATGGACATTGTTTTGCACAATGCCTCTGCTCAAACAAGCGGGGCCACGGTATTTGGCTACCATGTTAACGACCCGCAACGTTATGGAGTAGTGGAATTTGATGCACATAAAAAAGTTATTAGCATTGAGGAAAAGCCAGAAAATCCTCGTTCAAATTTTGCCGTAACTGGCCTTTATTTTTATGATGAAAATGTGGTTGATATTGCGGCCTCGGTTAAGCCTTCGGCACGGGGTGAGCTTGAAATTACCGATGTAAATAACGCCTATTTGCAACGTGGTGAATTAAATGTAGAAATAATGGGGCGTGGTTTTGCTTGGCTTGATACGGGTACGCATGATTCACTTATTGCGGCTTCATCCTATGTGCAAGCCATTCAAACTCGCCAAGGTCTTTATGTGGCTTGTCCTGAAGAAATTGCATGGCGCAAAGGCTATATCACTACGGACGAGTTGCGTGCTTGCGGTGTAAAATTGCGCAAATCTGCATATGGTGAATATTTGCTGGAATTGGCAGACGGCAGTAAGGGCTTGTAATACAATATTTATATGGATAATGATGCAAAAAAATTGGCCCTTGTTTTGGGTATGCATAGAAGTGGCACCAGTTTAATCTCACGTGCTCTTAAGGTTTTTGGTGCTGAGCATGGGGATAACCTGTTGTCCACCACTCTTGGCAATGTAAAAGGGCATTGGGAAGACGAGGACTTTTTTCTCCTAAATAAGCAAATGCTTTCCACTTTGGATAAATCTTGGGATTCTGTGCTACCCATAACTGAAAATGATGTGGAAATACTGCGCCTTAATGGTTATCTCAAAAGGGCCCAAAAGTTATTTGATGAAAAATTTACAAATATAGATTTTTTTGCCCTCAAAGAACCCCGCATGACAAAGCTAATGCTATTTTGGAATAAGGCTTTAGAAAATATTCCCACAGTATATTATATTTTTGCCGTAAGAAATCCCCTAAATGTCGCAAAGTCATTGCAAAAACGTAGCAATATGCCCATAGAAAAAGGGCTTTTGCTGTGGTATAGTTACAATGCCTATGCATTGCAGGCTCTTAGAGGTAAAAAAGTTCTTATTATAGACTATGATAGCTTTTTGAGTGACCCTGCCCCGTATTTAGAGAGGCTAGGAGCGGCATTTAATGTGGCCCCAGATGAAGAGGAGCGTGAAATATTTTTACAAAGTTTTTTGGATAAAAATTTGCGCAGTTTTACGGGTGGCAAAGCTCAAGAATATTCAGTCACTGAAAAAAATTATGTGAAATTTTACAGATATATATTAAAAAATAGTATGCAAAATTATCTTGGTGATGATTTTTATGATGCATATAACAATGACGCAATCTATACAACACTTGAAAGCATGTCTAACAATCAAGCCTAAAAGGGGAAAACATGAATATCAGTATTACTTATTGCACTGCATGAAATTATGAACCACGGGCAACCAGTTTGGCTGCCAAAATAAAAGCCGCACTTGATGTTGACGTGACGCTTATCCCTGGTGCGGGAGGCGTATTTGACGTAAAGGTTGATGAGGCCCTTGTGTATTCAAAATTTGCCACGGGCGACTTTCCTAACGAGGAAACACTCGTTAAAGAAATGCTTTCCGCTTATCAGTAAATTAAACTTATGCTAACCGTAAAATGCTCGGCATGTCGCCGTAAACTTTGGAAATATCAAAAGCTAGGCCAAGGCGAAGTTTTGCGCTGTCATAAGGCTCGTATTAGTAAGATGTATGAGGTTGAGGAGCGTGACGGCAAAGTTTGGTGCCGTTGTGGTAAGCCTGTTGGCATTGATAAGGGGAGTTTTTTTAGCATGGTGAAGGGTAGTTTTACCTATGCTGGTACTAAGGTAAACAAATTATAGAAGTTATTGAAAAATATTTATGGTCTTGGCGTCCTTAAGGTGAATATCCTTAAGGACGCTTTTTTATAAATCATTGGCCTTGGGCTTCTCGTGCTTTTGCTTTGTCACGTATTTCTTTGTATTCATCAACAAACTTTAAATGTTTTTGCTTGATCGCATTTAATGCAACAATATGTTGCTCAAGAATTTTAAGCTCAGACGATATATCTTGAGCTAGGGCTTCGGCCTGTGCTTCCACGGCTTTGGTGTAGATGATTTTGTATTTTTTTTGAAACGCTTGCACTGGCTTATTAAGCATATTTATTGTTCCATTGTATATGGCAATTATAAGTGCTTGTTTTTCTATGAATTTTGCAGTTTTGACCATGGATAGCCACTCTCTTATATCAGCAATGGAAGAATCTATATCACTGTCAAGTTCCTCAATGTCCGCAGGTAGGGTAGAGTTTAGTTTGCGTAATTGCTGTAAGCTTGCTTCAAGCCATTGCTTTGTGCTGGTGTGTTCTTCCCGTTCTTTTTGAATTATTGCTAATAATTCCTCATGTGTATATTCTTTATTACGTTTTTCTTTATTCGCTCGGTTAGTTGCAGTGGGTTTTTGGGAATTATCTTTATAATCATTGGGCGGGATAGGAAATTTTTTTATCATGTCATCATACATTGCAATATATTTTTTTATCTTCATCAGTTCTGGTTCAAGCATAGCTAGGTGATGATCAATGGTACTTGCTACAGAGGCTTTACCCTTCTTTTTTGCATCAGTGCTGATAAATTTTGCTTTTCGAATATTAAATTCTTGTTCCCGAATAAACAGGATGAGCATATCTTTATTGTATTTTACAATTTCATGTAGTTTATCCACCATTGCATAGTCAGTTTTGCCTTGACTATATTCATCAAGAACAGTTTTTTGCTGTGCCTTTAAGTTAGGTATATGTTCTTTGAGGATATAATTACTTTTTTTTGTTCCTCTATAGCAGGACTGCACATTTGCGACTTCTCTTTCAAGCCATTTGTCATAGCTTGACAATGTAGCAATTTCTACGGTTATGAAATCTTTGAGCTCAGCGTCGTTATAGCTAGATAACTCATCTATTTTGGTTTTTTTGAAGCCAGAAGTGAAACCTCTTATAAATCGTATTTCAGCGGCATTTTGGGCAGAAGGCTTAGTTTGTTGTTTAGGCTTTGGTGCGCTTGCGCAAGCTGTGAGCAGTAATGAACAAAAAAGCATTATTGAGATGATTATTTGCAATGGCATACTTCCTCCATATAAATAACAAAGGCTAGTGCATGCTACGTTCTGGATATGATAAAGTAAAGTGTTTTAAGAAAAAATGCGCACCACTCGCGCATAAAATGAATAAAGCATTTTTATATTACAATACTTGGCAGTGCAAAAAAATACGCCTACCCAAAGTAAGTGCAATATTACTTCGGGCAGGCAAATAATATTTGTAATAAATAAAGCTGGATAAATTTAAAAACTACTTTTCCACTTCCACAAATTCATAGCCGTCCCCATGTTTTTTAATGGTATGCACGCCCTCTCTCCCAATGTGCATTCCGGCTACCTTGATTTTATTTTTTGCAATATAACTCAGCATTTTTTGGCGTGTAGCTACGGCTTGCTTGGGGTCAACATCAAAAATTACGGCAACGTGGGGCATGCGCATTTGTACTTTTTCCATATGCACTAAGTCTGCCCAGATAAGCAGAGCATCCTTACCTTCACCCACAAAAAAACCAGTGTGACCAGGCGTATGCCCGAACATGGTTACATCTCTAATGCCGCTAGCTAATTGCTCTTTTTGTTCGCCTAAGGGTAAGGGCTTAAATGTTTTCACCCTGTCTCCATAAACTTCTAAAAACTTTTGGGCAAATTCAAAGCCTTGCTGTCTTCTTTTAGGAAGTGACTTTTGAATTTCCTTGTTAGTCCAATATGCTTTTTCTTCCTCTGCAACCCATACTGTGGCTTTTGTAAATGTTGCTTTATCGTCCCTTAATAGGCCGCCAATGTGGTCTCTATGCATGTGGGTTAAGAATATTGTGTTAATATCATCTGGTGAAATATTTAATTTTTCCAAATGCTCAAAGAGTTTATTGCCAAAGCCACTGTCTATTAAAACAGTTTGTTCTGGCCCCTGCACAAGAAAGGCATTTAAGTACATGGGAAAGGTCTTTTGCCGAAAAAACTTATTAATGTCTTCTGGTGGTGCGTTGAGAAATATACTTCTATTTCCAACCATTTGGTTTTCAGGCAACATATAAACCCGATATTGCCCAACTTTGTATTCTGAAATGGTGCTCGAATGGGCTATGCTCACGCTAGCGAAAATACAAAAAATCAGTATTGCCAAAAAATTTTTCATAAACTTTCCTTTTTAAAACAAAATGTGTCGACGCAAATATTATGCTTAACGCATTTAAAGTCAAGTGTTTTAGTAGGAATTGAGAATCATAACTAATACTT
>CAYJNE010000066.1:0-7435 GCA_964371345.1 uncultured Desulfovibrionaceae bacterium
GGCTTAAGAAAAGCGGTAGAGATATTGAAAAAATTTCACGCAACGAAATGCGCACCCTCGTTTGCGCCCAGTGTCACGTGGAATACTACTTCCAACATAAAGATAACGGCCCTGCACCAGGAAAGCCAGTATTTCCTTGGGATAACGGCATGGACCCAGAAGACATGTACCAATACTACAAAAGCCATGGCCCCAAAAATGGCCAGTTTGCAGATTGGACTCACGCCGCATCAAAAACTCCTATGATCAAAATGCAGCACCCAGAATATGAAACATGGATTGACGGCCCCCACGGTGCCGCAGGCGTTTCTTGTGCTGATTGTCATATGGCTTATGAGCGTGTGGACGGCAAAAAAATCTCAAGCCATTGGTGGACTGCTCCTCTTAAAGACCCCAATATGAGTGCTTGTCGTCAGTGTCACTCTGATAAAACAGCAGAATACTTGAAAGAACGTGTTATCTACACCCAAGAAAAGACCTTTAGCCAACTCCTCAAGGCTCAAGAAGTCTCAGTTAAAGCTCACGAAGCTGTGCGCCTTGCCGCTGACTACTTAGGTGAAAAAAATGCCAACTATGACGCTCTCTTAACCGAAGCTCGTGATATGGTACGCAAAGGCCAACTATTCTGGGATTATGTATCCGCTGAAAATAGTGTGGGCTTCCACAACCCAGCCAAGGCTCTTGATACACTTATGTCCTCCATGGAATTTAGCCAAAAAGCTATTGACCTTGCAAGTGAAGCCACCAACTATGGCATAAATGCTGCCATAGCAGGCGATATTAAGACCGTGGTACCACCCATTAAAGAACTTAGCCGCAAATTGCAACAAGATGCTGAATTCTTGCAGCAGCATCCTTGGACCAAGCTCCTACCAGTTCTACCCGAAGCCGATATGGTTTGGGACGGACAAAAAAGAGTTAGCCAAGCTAAGTAAATAAAAAGAATAAACCATCTTCTAGTACAACAAAAAAGTCGGCCCTCACTGCAAAGTGGGGGCCGCTTTCATTTTAAAAATTAATAAAAACTTCATTTTTTACTTGCAAGTTTTACAACTTTACCCTAAAAAGACCTTTCCACATCGGAACGTGGCGCAGTTTGGTAGCGCGCCTGGTTTGGGACCAGGATGCCGGGAGTTCAAATCTCTCCGTTCCGACCAGATTTCCAAAGCTCTCTACAGTGACAGTGTAGAGAGCTTTTTTTGTGGTCAATCAAATGGTCATCAATAAGTTTCTTCACCAACAATCTGCTTTTAAGTATTGCGTCAGGGCTTTTTATCTTTTCTGCTTGACTGGAATCATAACATTAAGTAGTCAGGCAATAGGTAAAAGTGAATACATTATCTAGTGTTCAAACTTTTAAAAAACAAAATACAAAGGGATGAATAATGACAAAAATAATAGCTACTTTTTTGTTGGCTGGCTTAATTGTACTATGTTCACTAGATGTGATGGCTAAGGGCAATACATCTGAACAAGCCTTGCTTAGTGAGCAATTCAAAAATTTGCAGAAAGAACTCATTTACCTTAAGGATAATCAAGAAATACGAAATTTAATAAACAATTTACAAAATCCAGTAGATGATTCAGATGCTACTGGGTTTAGAGATAACTTTGCCAATGAAGGTGTTTTTGAATTAATTCAACACAAAAATGGCAAGCCGCACACTATTGCCCGCC
The DNA here is from genome assembly GCA_964371345.1 of uncultured Desulfovibrionaceae bacterium. GTDB lineage: Bacteria > Desulfobacterota > Desulfovibrionia > Desulfovibrionales > Desulfovibrionaceae > CAYJAD01. Next base: position 1,678 of record CAYJNE010000066.1, read on the forward strand.
TTGATACAAGTCAAATGAAAGACTTTATGAATGGCCGTTTTGAAATTTTTAAAAAACAAGGCGAACAAAGGCGACATTTATTAACCAGCATACATATTTTCGAACAAAGTCCTAAGCAAGCTAAAGCTAAAATAACAGGCCTTCTACTAACAACTGTAAAACATAAAGAAATTAAACTGGTTACTCCACTTGAGTATTCTGTTGTTGTGATAAAGAACAAAAACGGAACATGGAAGTTTAAAAATGTAACGGGCTACCTTGATACTTCACTTGATGCTACAGATTAATATTCTACACATTGCCTTGATTTCCTTTTGCTTGACAAAATTGCATACTTATAACATCTTGAAAAAGATATGAATATTAAAAACCATATATAATTTCGTACTTTAGACATTAAACCAAATTTGAGACTTCCATGAAAATTGTAAAAAGCATTTCTGGCGTTCCCCATTATCGTGACATTTGCAACCTTGCAGCCACTGATGAAAGTGTTTTCAATGTCTTTAGGGTGCATGACGACTACTTTCCAATACTTGAGCATGTTAACAAATTTGACGGCAAAACATGCTTGCAGGAAATAGAAAAAGATAGACGTTTTGAACGTGAAATTTATAAAAAAATTCAAGAAAATGATTTATTTGGTGGGCCCATAACTGTTGAATATACATTTTGTAATATGACCCTAAACATTTCACCCACAACTTTAAGATATGCTAAAATTGCCAATGACATTTTAAAACTTTTTCCAACGGATGCCGTTAACTCTGTTATTGAAATTGGGGTCGGATATGGCGGACAGTGCAGAGTTTTAGATGTGGTATTACCATGTGAGACCTATACGCTATTTGATATAAAACCAGCCTTACGACTAGCCCAACGATATTTGGAAAACTTCCTATTAAATAACGCAGTTAACTTTGTTGCAATTAATGAAAAACATGCTCCAAATTACGACTTATGCATTTCAAACTATGCTTTTTCAGAGCTAAATAGAGACACCCAAGACCACTACATAGAAAAAATAATCAAAAAATCAAAAATGGGCTATATGATATACAATCACATTTCCCAAGACAGTTATGAAACATACACAGCGCAAGAATTTGCGAAAATTGTCAACGGTTTTATAATTGATGAAGTACCACTAACACACCCTGATAATTGCATCGTCATTTGGGGTGTTGATAAGACTTCGACATAATTTATGAATTAGTTACCAAAAGGTTAAAGGTATATGTCCACAATAAAAATATGGTTTTGCGGGTTTTGGAAAGATTTTGACCCAAAAAATAACTTTATTCTAGATATTCTGCGTGAAAAATATACTGTGGTATTTGATGAACGCCCAGACTTTTTATTCTACTCCACTTTCAGTGCTGACCACCTCTACCACACCGATTGCGTAAAAATTTTCTATACCAACGAGGCCATCACTCCAGATTTTAATGAATGCGATTATGCCGTGGGTTTTGACTATATTTCCTTTGATGACAGATACATACGCGTAGACAGAACTATACCATATAGTGCTGAACAAAAAGCAGCCCTTACTCAAGACATGGCCAAGAGGAAATTTTGCAACTTTGTATACTTTAACTCACATTCTGGCCAAGGCACTAATGTTAGAGAAAATTTTTGCAAAGAACTTGCGAAGTATAAGCATATAGACTGCCCAGGGGTAGCCCTAAACAATATGAAAGATGCCATTTCAGCCCGATTTGATAATTGGGAAGCTGGCAAAATGCACTTTGTTAAGGATTATAAATTTACCATTGCATTTGAAAATTGTTCTAAAATTGGTTATGTTACAGAAAAAATCATGCATCCGCTTATGGTAAATTCCATACCCATTTATTGGGGTGACCCAGAAATCACAAGAGAGTTTAACCCCAAGGCCTTTGTTAACTGTCACGACTTTGCAAATTTTGCAGAAGTAATTGAATACATAAAATATCTTGATAATGACGACCAAGCCTATATGCAAATGCTTTGCGCGCCTCCCATGCAGGAAAATTATAAGCAAGAGCCTGATAAGTTAAAAAATTTCTTATACAATATCATAGAGCGAGGTAATGCCCCCTTACCCAAAGACCCACGAGATGTTTGGGACACCAAGAAAAAAATTATTGAAAAATTGCTTGAAGAAGCGTGCTTTTTTCACACTGCGGCGGGCAATATTGCAAAAGTGGAAGAATATTGCGGGCTTGCCATTTGCCTAAATAATGAGCTTACTTGGCCCTACAAACAACTGGCAAAGTGCTATAAAAATACGGAAAATAGATGCCATACTCTCCCGCAGTGGCACCAAGAAAAGCTCTTGAAAAATATGACCTTAAGTAAAATGCTTGCTGAATCATTGTTTAGCGTGGCTGATTATGCAGGGTGTGAAAAAGTGTTAAATGAGGTATTGCAGCGTTACCCAAATTCCGCTTGGGCCAGTGATATGCTTATGCAATTACCAAAAAAATAAGGACATTTACTAAAATCCCAATAATTCCCCAAGGCGTTCTAAAAGTTCATCAAGCCCAAGGCTTTCTGCCGCAGAAATAGGCAGTGCATCAGGGTATGCTATGCGCAAATTTTCTTGCTCCTCAGCATCTAGCCTATCCCATTTATTAAGGGCCAGCACCAAGGGCACATCGGCAAGGCCCATATCTGTAAGAACATCATTTACCGATGCAATTTGTTGTTCAAAAAATGGATGTGAGGCGTCAGTTACATGCAAGAGCACGTCCGCCGCTTCCAATTCTTCAAGGGTAGCCCTAAAAGAATTTTTAAGCTCTTCTGGTAAGTTGCGGATAAAACCAACCGTATCTGCCAAAATAACCTCATGCTCACGGGGAAAGCGCAAACGCCTTGTGGTGGGGTCAAGGGTGGCAAATAATTTATTTTCCGCAATAACTTCTGACTTGGTTAGTGTATTTAAAAGTGTTGACTTTCCAGCATTGGTATAGCCAACCAAGGCAATAAGCGGTACACTTTGGCGGGAGCGTCGAGCTCTAGTAAAGGCCCGCTGCTTGCGTAAATTATCCAAATCCTTTTTAATTTTTGCAATGCGATCTCTTATGCGGCGGCGGTCAGTCTCAAGCTTAGTTTCGCCAGGCCCACGCCCGCCAATACCACCCATAAGCCTATCCATGGCCCTATTCTTACCCACAAGGCGGGGTTGAGTATATTTTAATTGGGCCATTTCCACTTGCAATTTACCAGCCCTACTCACGGCGTGTTGAGCAAAAATATCCAATATTAACTGTGTTCTATCAATAACTTTACGTTCGGTAATATCCGCTAAATTGTGTAGTTGTACGGGCGATAATTCTCCGTCAAAAACCAAAACCGAAGCTTGACCTTGCAAAGCTTGCACTTCAAGCTCAGCCATTTTGCCACGCCCCATAATAAACTTGGCATTGAGCTTTGAAACCCTTTGCACCATACGCCCCACCACTTGCAAACCTGCTGTGCTGGCTAAATCTGCAAGCTCATCCAAGTGTTGCTCCTGCACAACTCTTGGCGCAGTGCCTACGGATATAAGCATGGCCCGAGGGCCTTCGCCTATGTCTTTGGCTGCATCAAGCTCACGCCCAAGCTCCTCCTCCAAAGCCTCAGCCATAGCCACAAAATCCACATGAGCCTTGTGCCAAGGCATGGCATCATGCACCATATAGGGCTTATTATCTGGGTTTGGGGGTAGAAGATTGGCATATTGCCACTGCACAGGTTCACCATGCGGGCTTACACTTAGCACACAAATGGCATCAAGGCGCAAGAAAAGCATATCCATTAAGTCTTCTTGCGATAAAAGGTCTACGGTTAAGTGCGTATGCAAAAGGCGAAGGCCACGCAAACGCCCAGCCGCACTACGTCCACGGGACAAGGCGGGGATTAAAATACTTCCAAAATCGCCCACAATTACAAGCTCAACCCTACCTCGCCTATCTATAAGGAGGCCCACTTGCCGCCCAAGTACGCATGACAAAGCTGCAAGCTCCTTAGCCTGCTCCGCACTAAAAGCCTCATGCTGTGAAAATCGCCTCGACTTAAGATTAGTCAAAGCTTTTAGTTGGCTTGGCTTAAGGCCTTGAATATTGCCTTCAAGTTTGGCTATGACAAGGCCCCTTCAGCAAGATAAGAGCTCACCAAAGTGTCATAACGTGAGGTGGCCTCAAAGGTACGCACAGCCATATTTTTACGGAAAGTAAGGCTTACTTGCATCTTATTTTTACGCATTTCACTCATGGCTTCGGCATAATGTTTTGGGCTTGGCAACACTAAAACACTATGAAAATTCTTAGCCGAAGCACGAAGCATACAAGGGCCACCGATGTCGATTTCTTCCACAGCTTGCAAGAGCGAGAGCTTGCGCTGCACAGCACCTGCAAAGTCATATAAATTCACACAGATAAGGTCAAAAGGCTTAATGCCCATATCGGCAATGCTTTGCAAATGTTCTGGATTGTCCTTATCTGCTAAAATTCCACCATGAATGTGCGGGTGCAAAGTTTTGACCCTACCCCCCAATATTTCAGGGAAATTGGTCACATCGCTAACCTTGGTCACGGGCAGGCCTTCTGATTCTAAAAAAGCACAAGTACCACCGGTAGACACAAGCTCAACACCATGCTCCACCAAAAAAATTCCTAATTCTTTAAGGCCAGTCTTATCCGTAACGGACAATATGGCACGCTTAATGGGTAACAATTCCATACTCATTCTCCTTAACATATAAATGCCAGAAAATCATATATAAGGCAATGTTGTTTTGAGTTAAAAAACTAAAAATGCAATAAATACAGTGTAATATATTATTCTTTCATTTTTGGGCATATTAGATATAATTGCAACTGAGCGAGGAAAATTATGCAAATAAAAATGCTTTCGTGGAATGTTAATGGATTGCGGGCTGTTTCAGCAAAGCCCGATTGGGCATGGTTTGGGGATAGTGACGCCCAAATAATTGGCCTACAAGAAACAAAGGCGGCACCTGAACAGTTAAAGGAAGAGTTAGTTAATCCTGACGGCTGGCATAGTATTTTTGCCGCATCCGTGGTCAAAAAGGGGTATTCTGGCGTGGCGGCTTTTAGTCGCATCCCCCCAATTGCCACAAATATCGAGCTTCCAGACCTTGCCTATCAAGGCGAGGGGCGGCTTGTGCATATGGAATTTCCGTGGTTTCACTATTTTAATGTATACTTTCCCAATGGTGGCGCGCCAGAGCTTAACGAAATGGGCAAGCCCATAAGCGGACAATTTAAGCGTGTGCCCTACAAAATGGGATTTTTTGATGCATTTTTAAATCATGCCGAAAGTTTACGCAAAACCAAGCCCATTGTGGTATGTGGTGATTTTAATATTGCACACCGTCCCATTGACCTTGCCCGCCCCAAAGCAAATGAATGCAATACTGGATATTTACCAATCGAGCGCGCTTGGCTTGATGCCTTTACCGCCAGGGGTTATGTGGATACATTTCGGGCACACAATGGTGATGAACCAGACCATTATTCTTGGTGGTCGTATAAAGCCCGTGCCCGCCAAAATAATATTGGTTGGCGTATTGATTATTTCTTTGTATCTGAGGAACTAAAGCCAAATATTAAAGATGCATGGATTGAAAGCCATGTTTATGGGTCAGATCATTGTCCCGTAGGATTAACATTGGATGTAGATTAATTATTACTCTGCCATATCTTCCTTAAAGCCGACGGCAGTCGCCCGCTGTAGCGGGCCGTAGAGCGAATGAGGCAGGTAAGTGGAA
>CAYJNE010000067.1:0-7415 GCA_964371345.1 uncultured Desulfovibrionaceae bacterium
GCACCACAGAAGAAGGACAAATTGACCCCATTGGTGATATTATTGCCTTGCGTGAAAAGCTACGCAAAGAAGGTATTGATTTTTACGTCCACGTTGATGCGGCCTACGGCGGTTATGGGCGTGCAGCATTTTTGGATGAAGAAAATGAGCTAATTCCCTTTGAGAATATTCAAGATGTATATAAACAATATAAAGTATTTAATGGTGATATTCAGTGGCCACCCAAGGATGTATATGACGCCTTTGCAAGCATTCGCTTTGCAGACAGTGCCACCATTGATGCGCATAAATTAGGATATATTCCGTACACTGCAGGTGGAATTGCTTTCCGTGTTCGTGATGTACGCAATGTCATAAGCTACTTTGCCGATTATGTTTTTGAAAAAGGCACAGAATACCCTATACTACTTGGGGCTTTTACCGTGGAAGGCTCAAAAGCTGGTGCAACTGCGGCTTCTGCATGGGCGGCACACCGCGTGTTACCCTTGAACATCAGCGGATACGGAAAGCTTATTGGTGCCACTGTTGAAGGCATTAGACGCTTTAGGGACTTTATTAACGAGAGAACTTATACCGTTGGTAAGCATAAGGTTACTTTCAAAATACTTACAGAACCAAGCTTTAATATTGTGGATTATGTCATCAAAGAGGAAGGCATAAATGATTTGAAATACACCAATAGGCTTAACCGACTGTTCTACGCTTACGCAAGTGCAGAAAAAGGCGGAACCTATGACAATGGCTTTATGGTTTCACATACAGACCTTGCCACTTCTGAGTATGGCGATAGTCCTTTCAATTTTGTAGAAAGCCTTGGCTTTGATTGGGGCCAATGGCAACATACGGAAAGAATATCGGTGCTACGCTCTTGCTGCATGTCGCCATACATGCGCGAGGCTAAAAACTTTGAAGCAGTGGCTGCACCCATTGATAAGGTAATTGCCATGAAATTAGCTCAAGTTTTTGCAGAACTAGATGCAGAAGTTTAGATGTTATTATAAAGCAGATTAAAAAAGCCCTTACGTTTTTTTAGCGTAAGGGCTTTTTTTACGAAAAATAATTATATCTACTATAATGTCTCAAAAGCACGTTCAATACACATCACAGCACTACATATAAGAAGGATAAGCAAAATGCGCTTAAATACTTTTAAGGGAATATATTTTACCACAGGTGTTGCACAAGCGGCCCCAAGAATACAAGCAACTGACCCAGTGGCACCAAGGGTCAGCACTTCAGTGGTAAAAAGCCCTGCCATGGCTTGAAATATACAAACCATTACCGATATTAAGAAACCAAAAACACTTACTGTACCCATAAATTGCGCTTGGGCCCAACCAAGATATAATGCATATGCGGCAACAAGTGGCCCACCGAAGGAAATTGCACTATTTAATGTTCCTGTGCAAAAGCCTACAAAATAGCTTTTCATAGGAACTTCTTCCCTTTGTACTACGTCAGCTGCACGGTCATGCATATACTGTAAATAAACAAAATAAAGCAAAGCAAGCCCTGCCAATATTTCTATATATTCTGCCCTAATGATTACAAGCACATACACACCAATTACAGAACCAGGAATCGAACCTATAAGCAACCTTTTAAGTACGGAAGTGATACAAGTTTTATGGTATACCCAACTCAAATATAAGCAAATAACGGCAGAAATAATACAAGAAACAGGAACGAGTACATCTGGCTCAAGAATGGCTAATAATACTGGTACAGCTATCATGGAAGCACCCATACCACTTATGCCACCAATAAATCCACCTATAAACCAGACAACTAAAAAGATATAATCATTGAATTCCATTAATATTCTCCAATATTCGCATTTATGATAAGTAATTATTTCAAAACGGTAGAGGCAACTTATTAATACAATATCAACAAGTTGCCTCTGGTTTTATAGCTAGTATTTTGAAAGCAAGCACTCTCTTTTGTACAGAGAGGCTGTATTTATCTTAAATAAACTATGCGGTACCAGTTTCAAGCTTAATAGTTTCCACCAATATGGTTACGCTATCATCTTGATTGGTAAACTCAGTAAAGCCACCGCTAGCTGTGCCAGCAGTCCAGCCTTCGCCAAGTTCAATGTTACCGTTTTCGTTGCTAGAAATGCCAAGCTCTCCAAACACTTCTTCAGTGCTAGTACCCTTTACATCACCAGCAATAATAACTTCCATATCTGTAATGTCGCCTTCGCTCATCATATCTCTTACGCCAGCAAGGTCGCTCGCACCCACAAGAAGTACGTCCATACCACTACCACCGTCAACGAATACGTCATTCATATCCATAAGGATTAAGTCATCGCCTGCATCGCCATAAAGCTCATCGGCACCCTTACCACCAACAATATAATCATTGCCGCTACCGCCAAAGATAATATCATCGCCGTCATTGCCAAATAACTCATCATCGCCGATGCCACCGTCAAGAGTATCATTACCAGCCTTACCGATAACTAAATCATTACCCTTATTGCCATCAAGGTCATCATCACCCTTACCACCAGTAAGAGTATCATCGCCCTTACCGCCGCCAAGGTCATCATCGCCCTTGCCGCCGTTAAGATTATCGTCGCCCTTACCGCCGTTAAGAGTATCATCACCCTTGCCGCCCACAAGAGTATCATCACCCTTGCCGCCGCTAAGGTTATCGTCGCCTTCTTGGCCATAGAGCTTATCTTCGCTATTGCCACCTTGCATGGTGTCATCACCAGTACCACCAAGGCCAAGGGTATATTCCTTGCCATCGGGGTCTGTTACAGCAAAGGTAACATCAATTTCGCCATCAAATTTTTGGAATTGGTTGATAGTCCAGTTATTGTCAGCATCAAGTATAACGCTAAAGTATGCGTCGCCATTAGCATTTTGGGCTATATATTCACCACCAACAACGGTCATGGTAAGCACAGTACCGTTTGTAAGGGTAAGGCTTTCGCCTTCTGCAAGCTTGGTAAAGTTTTTACCGTCAATGGTTACGCTATCGAGGGTTATTTGTGTGCCCTGTTCGGCAACGTCAGCACCCTCAACAGTAAGATGACCACTTCTTGAAAGCTCTGGGAATTGAACACCTGTTAATACGAAGTCAGATTTCTCACCAACTGGAATAATGCGCACTTCAGTAAAAGCATCTTCAAGTATTACAGATGCGGTAAAGTTTTCATTACCGTCTGACACACCAGATACTTCGTTAACACTATGGACAAGCTCGCCTTTAGCATTATAAAACTCAAGCCTTACAATCTCGTCATTAATATCCGCAGCATCGCCACCGTCAGCTGCTGCATTAAATAAGCAACCAAATGAAAGGTCAATACCATAAGCGGGGTTGGGCATTTCAATAATTAGGGCTTCAGTACCTTGGCTAGCACTACCTGCTGCAACTTCATAATCACTATCACCCTTAATGCTTGACTTCATGCCAATACCGTCAGCATATTTTATGTCGCCTACGAATTTATCTTCACGCCAACCAATGGTAACACCACTTGTGCTAACATCACCATTTGGCTTAATTACAGCACCAGTAATGCTAAATTCTTGCTCTCCACTACCAACGGTGATACTGGATTTGTCGCCAGTATCATCATTATTGTAGAACTTTCCTTTATACACACCATGTGACCATGACACATCAGCTGTGCCGTCACCGTCAACGGCAGCCTTTAGTTGAGATGCATCAGCACCACCAACAAATTGATCAGTTTCCACTTCTGTATTTTTAAGGATTACGCCATCGTCTTTGATGTTTATCTTAATTTCTGTGTCTAAGCTCACTTCACTGCCAGCAGTTTCATTGCCGTCTTGAATTTTAACTGTGAAGTCTTCAACGTCTTTAGCTTTATTGCCTTTGTTGTGCAAATAAGCAGTATCTTGAGTGTATTCATATTTTAAGGTGTAAGAACCATCAGCATTTTGAGTAAGGGAGGTTACATTCAAGTCTCCATATGTGCCTTCAAATTCAGTTTGGCTAAGACTAAATGTGCCGTCTGGGTTTTGGGTAACTTCTGCAACTTCACCACCAATGGTGATTTTACCGCCGTCCATGCTATCTTCGGAGGTAAAGGTCATTTTACCCTCATCAGTAGCGCGTGCGGATTTATGATCCATAGTACCACCAGCGATGAATGAATCATCAGTGGTTAGGACTTTTGGGCCGCTGACCATTTCTGGTGCATATTCAACAGGGGCACCAGCACCGCCGCCGCCAGCACCGTCGCCATCGGCAGGAGGTATATTGTCAGGGCCGCCAAAGTCGTCATCACCATCCGCTGGTGGTGTATTGCCAGATCTTTGGTCAAGGCCGCCTTCGCTGCCAAGGCCACCAAGCAAGTTGCCATTTTCAAGGCCCACATTACTACCAGAATTTTGCACGTTTGAGCCTTCATTACCAGCGGCAGGCATTAAATCTTCACTTAAAGCAGCAAAGAAAGCCTCACCAGGTACAATGGACTCACCAATAACAAATTCAGGCATATTTTCTGAGGTGTAAGCAATATAAAAGTCTGTTAACTCAATAACTGAGCCATCCTCAAAGGACAAAACAAGATTGTCACCTTGACGCTCAAGTAAGGCTTCACTAGGATCAAACTCAAAAACCAAACGGTCTTCGGGTTGTGGAGCAAGAGCAACAACGACCTCAGCTTGTGGTTTTTGTAATAAAATATCTGACATAGCATACTCCCCAAAGTTTAAAATTGTGCAATAGGCGACAAAAAGCCGCACCACAAAAAATAATGATGAAAATATGGTAATTTGAGGCCCGATAAAAAGACGTGAATGATACTATCGGGACGAGGATAAAATCCCCAGGGCTAAAAGCCCCTGATGCAATTTAGGGGGTGTAAAAAACACCCAGCTTAGATAAAAAAATATCCAGCAACATTTTGGTAGCACATAATGAAAGTTTGTGTCAATAATTTTTTAAACTTTTTTCACATTTTTATGCATGTGCTATTTTTGCCGCATTCAACTTAAAAACACAACGAGATAGCAACTAAATAAAGTGTGTCCACAATTAGTGGCGTTGCTTCAAATGTTCATAGGTACTTTCAAAAACTGCCAAAAGCTTTTCAAAGTGTAATGACGTGTAAAACTTTAAGAGTAATATAATAAGTAAAATTGAAGGTGGGCCAGTGAATTTAGATTTTGAAACCGTATCTTGATTCAAATTCAGAAATGGGCATGGGTCTTGCGTAGTGGTAACCTTGCACAGCATCGCATCTAATTAGCTTTAATATTTCTACTTGTTCTGCTGTTTCAATACCTTCAGCCACTACATATATGTTTAAGCCGTGCGCAAGCCTAATAATACCGCCCACAACCTTATTGCTGCGTACAAGGTCTTTATTATGGCTGAAGAAACTTTTATCTAGCTTTAATGTATCAACTTTTAAATTTTTCAATAAACCTAAGGATGAATACCCAGAGCCAAAATCATCAATGGATATTCTAAACCCATAATAATGCAGGTCTTTGAATAATTTTTCAATTATTTCTTCATTTTCTATCATGGTGGATTCAGTTAATTCAATATCAATATACTCGTGAGGCACTTTATATTTATCAACAACGGATACAATATCTTCAACAAAATTAGGATTATTCAAGTTCACCCGTGAGCAATTAACAGATATGGGCTTAACTGCTACCCCAAGCTCCATCCACTTTTTGATAGATTTGCAAACAGACTCCAAAATATAACGATCAAGGTGCACTATAAATCCATTTCTCTCAAATAAAGAAATAAATTCGTCAGGCAGGGTTACGGCACCGTCTGCGCTAATCCAGCGCACTAAAGCCTCAGCACCAATTAGGCTTTCATCCTGCAAATCAAATTTGGGCTGCAAATAAACCTTAAACTCACTATGCTGTAGTGCCACTTCCATTTTGCCTGCAAGCTCTGCCTCTCGAAGTATCTGCTTTTTAAATAAGTCGTCATAATCGCATATAATTTGACCCTTATTGCCCTTAGCCATTGTATGCGCAAGGTTAACCTTATTTACAATGCTATCCACATCAACTTCATTGGGATCAATGCGATATCTGCCATATTTAAAACTAAGCTTATGATTACCAAGCTCTGGAATGCGCTCATTATAAATATTTTCATAAATACTTTTCTGCATTTCCATATTTTGCAAAAATTCATACTCAGCAAACATTACAAATTCATCCACACCAATTCTTGCCATAATCAAGGCGGGCTCTTTGGCTATGCTAGGAATGAGAGTTGAGGCTTTTAATACCTCATTACCTATTTCAAAACCAAACATCTCATTCACAGTCTTAAAGTTTACTATATCAAACTTTAATATGGCGTATTGCCCGCCTGCGTTTCGGGCCAGACGATCACCCATTTCTTTCTTAAGTTTTAACAAGTTTGGCAAACCCGTTAGAGGGTCAAAATAAGCATTTCTTTCTGCTGAGCGAAGTAATGTGGTTCTTGAATGCCATGTATAAATAACAAGACCAAGAAAAATGAATAGGATAATAATACTCACATACGAGATGTGTTTTACAGCAATATTTAACTGGTTATTTAGGGAGTCCATGCCAATACTTATAACCAATGTCCAGTCGGTCATTTTAACAGGCGTATATACAATTACCTTTTCAAGGCCATTCATTTCATAAACAAAACTTCCGCTTTTTCCTTTAGTAATATCATTTTGGGCATTTTTTACATTTTCAATGCCTACCAAATCAATTTCTTCCTCAGGAATGACCACAGCATCCAAATAACCTGGATTATTGGTAAAAACTATATTTAAATATCTGTCTAAAAGAAAGGCTATGCCACTGCCTCTAGTCATACTATCCATGGCTTCGTTAAAATCTTCCATGGAGGCTTCACTAAACAAAACAGCAACGACCTTGTCACCTTTTTTTACAGGCACAGCAACATCAAAGGAAAATTCACCAGAATCTTGAAATAGGTGGGGGTCTGAAACATAAAACTCACTATTTAAGGCGTGGATAAAGGCCATACTATCAGCAAAACTGCGCTTATTGCCGTCTTTATCAATACCATTTCCATTCAAATCAACGTAGTATAGACTATCAAACTCCTCAACCTGCGACTGTGAATTGAGAAATTTAACGGCGTTATCATAATTTATATCATGGATTTCAACGTATTCGGCAAGTAGGGAGAGGTCATCCTCGCTTTCTTCAATAATGCCTTCAAGCTCAAGCTCCAACTGTAGCCCAATTTCTTGCATTTCTCTGCGGGCGGCGTCATTAACTTCTTCAGTAACAACAGAATAGTACCAAATAGCATAAGATATTACTATAACTAATGAAATTACGAAACCTACAATGGTAAGCTTGTCGTATTTTATATCCTTTAAGCTATTTGCCAAACAACTATCCTCTTAAGCATTATGTTTTGCTCCGTAACAT
>CAYJNE010000068.1:0-5661 GCA_964371345.1 uncultured Desulfovibrionaceae bacterium
ACAGCACGCAAAACTCTAGCACTGATTTTTAGGCGATTTGCCACATCATCAATGCTAAAGCCTTGTTTTTCACGCTCACTGCGTAAAAGACTACCCAATTCTATAAAGCTCATTCCCATATCATTCTTCTTTTATATTGAGGTGTTAAACTACATACGAATATCAATAATGGCTTTTTTGCGTAATTGAGTAACATATTCATCAAAGCGTTCCATTAGCTTTGGCTCGCGTAAAATCCCCTCAATCACTGGGGTTGCCTCTTCAAAAGTCATAAGACCGCCGTCAGACCCAGCTTGAATAATCTTAAACTGGGCTTTTTTGTTATTTAAAGTAATTACTGGAGTAACGTCACCCTCTTTAAGTGAATTTAACAATTTCGCCAAGTTAGGGTCCATTTTGTCCATGGGAATATTACCCACATGTCCGCCGCCTTCACGGTTGGGGCCAATGGATAGTTCCTTAGCAATTTGCTCAAATTTACTACTATCTTTTTTAATTTCAGCAGCATACTTATTAGCGTCAGAAGTGTCAGGGTAAACTAAGAGGGCTAGCTTTGGATCACTGCTACGTTTAAGCTCATTTTTATGCTCATCATAATAGGCTTTTACTTCTTCAGGGCTTATAACAATTTTACGCCCAACCATCATGCCCATGAGCTTTTGACGAGTAATGGTATTTTTAATGCGCTTATGCAAGGAATCTGGGGTTAAACCTTCAGATAGTAGTTGCTTTTCAAACTTTTCTTTAGAAAGACGGCTTTGTTGCATAATACGGGTAATTTCTGCGTCAACTTCCGCATCACTAACAGTTACCTTGTGTTTTTCAGCTTCAGCCAAAAGCAACATTTCAAGAATCATGTTATCAAGAACCCTCTTGTATAGTTCCTCAAGTTTTTCTTTATTGGCGGGGTTTTTAACATCAATTTTATTCTTTTTTATTTCAGGCAAAGCCCCACTTTCTATATCATAGGCAGTTATCATTTGCCCATTCACCACAGCAGCAACTTTGTTAACTGTGGCAGTGTACGCTTCTGGCGCAAAAAAAAGTAAACAAAATAAAGTAAGTAGTATTTTTTTCAAAACAAATCCCTCTCTAAAATATTCATTAAAAAACCAAACCAAAGCCGCATATAAGCTTTTTTTCTATAAGACGCAATGTCCTTTTAATCCTCTATCACGCAAGATAATAAAATAAATAGATATTTAATTATCATCTGCAACAAGTTCTTTAATTAAATGCTTTGAAACCTGAACTTCAAAACTTTGTGTATTGTTTTCAAGCCATTTATAAAGCATTTCGTCAACATACTCACTCATGAGCTCATGCTCAATATAAGAATAAGCTTCTGTTATACTTGTATTTTTCTTCTCATTTTCCTTAGTTAAACACATGCGGCTAAAAATATCCTCATGCGTAATGATTTCCGTACACTCACCTTGTGCCAAATCAACGATAGATTTTTTCAATTCTTGGGGTAGCGCACTGTCATTCATAGTAACGCTATATTGCACAATATTATTTTTTTTATCTAATAGTGTTTGCAGATTATCAATATCGCCCAAGCTGTCCTTGTCTTCACTTAAGCCCACTTGCAAGGTATAGGATTTTTCAAGAAAAAACCTGCTCCTATGTTCTTCATAATACTCTTTTATTTCTTCTATGGAAGGTACATATGCCTCACGGAGAAATACATTTTTAAATACATCAAGGGCCAGTTGGTAGCGCAACAAAGTTCGCCATGCATCAATATCTATGGCATTTTCGGTAATATATTTTTCAAATTCCCCTGGTGGATAATCAGCAAGCAAACCATTTTCATAAGTTTTTACTTGCTCATCGTTGATTATATATCCTTTTTCTTCAATATGTTGCAGTATGATTTCATATAAAATAATTGTTGAAAGTGTCGTGCCATATTGCTTGCGCAATTTTGCAACCGAAGGCTTAGTTGGGTCATTAAAATCCATAAATTCAATTTCTTGTAGAGATTGAACCGTATGCAATTCAATGGCTTTTCCATTGATCATAGCCACTGTTTTGTCGGGTAATTTTTCTTCAAAGCACCCCCCAAGCAAAACAATGCTGACTAAAATTAGAACAACTTTTTTAAAATACACCACACAACTCCAATTCAACATTTCGTATACGCAAAGATAACAAAAAAAAGCTAAAATTAAAATACTTTTTCTGGCTCATGGTCTGAATTTTCAAGTCTTAGACTACATAAAAATTCGCCCATGGTTTCAAGCTTTGTGGCAAATGGTTTTGCGCTGTCCTCAAGCTGTACTTCAAGGCTTGACGGAGGCAAAAGACGCATGTTGTTATTTTTACTTATATAATACATAACTTTAGCCACATCCAAGCTTTGCTGGTTTTTGTCCCAATGTACAGTTATTTTATTGGCAAAAATATCTGCCCTGCAAGCTTTAAGGTTACTTAAATTTTGTTTGAAATTGAGCACAGCCAAAAAGTTTTCAAATTCAGGTGCAAAAGCACCAAAGCGATCCCGCATGGCTAGGGCAATTTCCTCTCTGGCGGCCCCGTCCACTGCCGAACTTAAGGATTTATAATAGCGCAAACGCTCACGCCCGTCTTGTATATAACATTCAGGAATATTTGCAGGAATTCCGATATTTAATTCCACATCAGAGCTTGTGTCCACACCAGTGCCCTTGAGGCGATTTACAGCTTGCTCAAGCATTTCAAGAAAGAGGTCTAAGCCAAGGCGGGTCATGTGACCTGATTGTACCTCACCCAAAATATTTCCAGCCCCACGCAAGCGCAAATCTTCCATAGCCACTTGAAACCCTGCTCCCAAGTAGTCCAAATCTAATATAATACGCATTCGTTCACGGGCCACTTGAGAAAGTTTATGTTCTTCTGGCACCACAAAATAAGCGTAGGCCTGCCTGTCTGAGCGACCCACCCTACCCCTAAGCTGATAAAGCTGCCCAAGTCCAAACATATGCGCTTGATCTACCACAAGCGTATTTGCCCTTGGAAAATCCAAACCAGATTCCACAATGGACGTACATACAAGCACATCAAGCTCGCCATGCCAAAATTTATGCATGGTTTCTTCAAGGTTTTTTTCTGGCATTTGCCCATGTGCCATGCCTATGCGTGCCGTGGGCACAAGGTTGCGCACATATTCCACAGCTCGTTCAAGGCCTTGAACACGATTATATACCCAAAAAACTTGCCCTTCACGGGCTATCTCTCTTTCAAGTATTTGTTTAAGTGTTGCCCCGTCACGCTGCAAAATAGCCGTTTCTACAGGCTTGCGCTCAGGTGGTGCTGTTTCAATAATGGATAAATCACGAATACCAGACATGGATAGCTGAAGGGTGCGTGGAATGGGCGTTGCCGTAAGGGTAAGAGCGTCCACATTCTTTTTCATGGCTTTAAGTTTTTCTTTATGCCTAACCCCAAAGCGTTGTTCTTCATCAAGTATTAAAAGCCCAAGATTTGGCAGACTTACATCCTTAGAAAGCAAGCGATGCGTGCCAATTAGTATATCAAGCTGCCCCTTGGCGGCGGTTTGCAGGGTTTCAGTTTGCTTTTTCTTGCTTACAAAGCGGCTAAGAAGCCCCACCTGCACAGGAAAGCCAGCCAAACGCTGCCTAAATGTTTGATAATGCTGCTCTGCTAGTACTGTGGTTGGGCAAAGCAAGGCCACTTGCCGACCCTCAGCCGCTGCTCTAAAAGCGGCTCTTAAAGCCACTTCTGTCTTGCCAAAGCCCACATCTCCGCACACCAGCCTATCCATAGGCTGAGGCTTTTCCATATCATCAAGCACGTCCTGAATAGCTTTGGACTGGTCTGGAGTTTCCTCAAAGCCAAATGTAGCTTCAAACTCAGCATAAAGTTCATCTGGTGGGTCGTATTTAAAACCCTTGGCAACCTTTCTAAAGGCGTACATTTCAACCAAGTCTGCGGCAATTTGCTCAATGGCTTTGCGGGCTTTTTCCTTGCTAGTTTGCCAATTTGTGCCCCCAAGCCTATCTAGCGGCGGCTCTGCGTCTCCACCCTTAAATAATTGCACCAAGGACAGCCTATCCGCAGGAACATAAAGCTTATCCGCCCCTAAATATTCAAGTAATAAGAAGTCATTGGCTGCCTCGCCCACATCCATACGATATAAGCCAACATAGCGGGCAATGCCATAATCACGATGTACGAGTAAGTCCCCGACATTTATATCATTAAAATTACTTAAACCTTTAAATGCACCAGAGGGCGTGCGGGCACGTTTTTCGGCCTTGGGATAGATTATATCCTCACCCAAGACGAGTACATTGTCCCACAAAAGCTCTGCCCCGCCCCGCCAAGGAGAAACAAGAGCATATAAACCTTGAGTTTCAGGCATATAGCGCAAATGCGGCACAAGACCGTCTTGCTCTGCAAGGGCTAAGAATTTAGCTCTACTGCGCTCCGTATTAAATGAAAGCAAGACTTGCCGTTTACTACGTTGCCATTCTTTAAGGCCAGATATTAAATGCTGCCAAGGCCTATCCTTAGCTCCTGCAATAGGAAAAAGAGTTGTAAAATCGTTTAGTTGTCGCTCTTTTAGCTCCACAGCTTTTGCAACATGCTCTCCCCCACCCATAACCAATGGCTCTTCATAAATAACTTGCGCCTTATCCCATGTGGACAAAACACTTTCAGCATCACGCAAAACCAAACGCCCAGGCTGGGCTACGGGCATATCATCGGCTTCAAGGCTTTCGGCAAGGGTGCGGGCCGCCGTCTCCACGTCTTCTCTAACATCCAACTTGCCAGGCAAAAGCCATACTACGTCTTTTGGTAGCCATTCTTCAATAATACTAGGTGCATCATAGAAAACACCAGGCAGTAGATTATGCCCTCCACTCGATAGGTTTTTCTTAAAGTCATGGATGAAGTTTTCATCCATTAGACCCTTACTTTGCATACGTTCCCAACGCTGTAAGGCCTTATTATGCCAAGCATTTGCTATACATATGGGGGGAATTAGTGTTATCTCATTTATACTTTCAAGGGAACGTTGGGACGATTGGTCAAACATGCGCATGTCTTCAAGCAAGTCCCCAAAAAATTCAAGACGAATAGGTTTTTCATAACCAGCAGGAAATATATCTAAAATGTCTCCTCGCCTTGCCAAATCACCAGGGCGTGTGACCATTTGCACCCGTTCATAACCCCATGTGACAGCTTGCTCAATGAGTATATCAGGTGACATTTCTAGGCCTTTGTTCAAGCATAGTTCATGCTCGGCAAAGAATGTACGTGGCATATATTTTAGCAATATATTATCAATAGTTAACACAAGACAAGTGGGATTTTCATACTGCAAGGCATATAATGTGGCCATGCGTTCAGCCCATGCAGAGCCATGCCCAGTATGTAAGGCCCCACTTGGCAAAAATAATAATGGAGATTGCCAACGTGGTGTGGTTATATCAGGTGATTTTTGAGAAAGCTCGGGCGTAAATAGGGTTAAAAGCCCACGGGCGGCGGTAAATTCCTCACGATTGCGTACCAATATTACCGCACTACGCCCCTCACTTAAACATTGTAAAGCAAGGCGGCAACGGCTAGCCATACCGCTATGCATGAGGTGGCATTGCTTTTCACGCAGTATATTTTGAAGTGTAGACATATATTTTATTAAAAAGCCTG
>CAYJNE010000068.1:5761-7389 GCA_964371345.1 uncultured Desulfovibrionaceae bacterium
TTGTAATGTCGGAGGCTTGGATATATAAAAAATCACCAAAGCTATGCATAACACAAAGCCCACGCTTAAAAAATTACGTCTAAGCCTTGGGGCGTTAAGTCCACCAAAGTTACCCCAAATCCACCCGCAAAAAGCCACAAAAATAAGCCCTACTAACATGGGGATATGCAAATCTTGCGGTAAAATGGTTAGTAAATATAGTGCTGTACCTAAGAGGAAAAAGGCCACAAGGCGTTCAATTATACTCATCCAAGCCCCAGGGCGTGGCAAAAGCCTTGCCCAATGCGGGTTTAGGGCTAATAGTAAGTATGGTAAGCTCATACCAAGGCCCACCGCCACAAAAACCATAACCAATACGGGTAAGCTTTGGGTAAATGCCCAACTTAGCACCCCACCAAGAAAGGGGCCACTGCAAGGCGTTGCCAAGATAGTTGTAATCATACCAGTTATATAGGCCTGAAGGCGTGGTGATTTTATACTTCCAGATTTTAAATCAATTATGGGTATGTTAAAAAGACCAAACATGGACAGGGCCAGCAAAAATATGAGCACCACCATAAAGACTACAAAGGCGGTGTTTTGATAAAATTGTCCCCAAATCAGGCCAGCAGTACCCAAAAATACGGCGAGTAATGAAAAAAGGCTCAACATGCCAGCGGCAAAGAGTAAATTCTGAATGCGAAACTCACCAAGGCTTGCCCTATCCATGGCTTGCCTTGCGGCTAAAAAAGAGCTTGCTTTAAGCGTTAGTACAGGAAAAACACAAGGCATGAGGTTTAATATTATACCTGCCAAAAATCCCAAGAGTAAAGCTTTATCAAGGCTTGAAACTTCAAGCTCTGCGGCAAAAATACGTGGGGCAAAGGCCCAATTATAATGATTTGCGTCAGCGTTTTGCGCATTAAGCCCAACGGGACTACCTAGACTACTAAGCCCACCAAGCCCCATAGCCAAAGGTTCAGCTTGCACCCTTAGTATCGAATTTTGCCAAAGGCTAAAATACTTTTGGTTTTGCAACGTGGGTAAAGATTTAGGAATTGTTAAGGAAAGAGGAATATTTACAGGCAAACAATGCTGCGCTGAACAAAGCAAAAGTGAGAGCATTCCCTCAAAACTGCCCCCTTCCTTTACCGTCCCCATATTCACAAATATTGGCGTCTTACCAGTATATGCCTGCACGACTTTGGATATATCATAATAATCTCGCCGCTCTATACCTAAGGGGTAGCGTACAGGAAGGACCTTGCCAGCGGCATCATCAATGGACAAAACCACAGGGCGAATGCTGTCATCAGCAACATCTGTGGGCGCGTAAGTGTAATATTCTTCAGCAATATCAAGCCAAACCACAGCCCATGTGTCAGAGCTATCCTTAGCATACTCAAAACTAACATCAAGCCCCTTGGGCATGGCAGCATAAGCATTTACAGGCTCAAAAACAGATAAAATCAAAGAGATAACAATTACAAAAAGATAATAAAAGCGTGTTCGCATATCTGCATAATATAATAAAATAAAAAAAATGTAAAAGCGTCTTGACTTCCAAAGACCGAAAGAATATAAATCCCTTCGTGCGTGGGTCATTAGCTCAATTGGTAGAGCAGTTGACTCTTAATCAATTGGTTCGG
>CAYJNE010000069.1:0-1665 GCA_964371345.1 uncultured Desulfovibrionaceae bacterium
CCAAAGCTTCTTTATAATTCTTACGCTGGTACAAATACGCGCCTTCATCAAAAAGGTTCTCCGCCTCCCCCGCTTGTGCACTTTGCACCAATAAAAAACAGTTACTGTACATAAGAGCACAAAACATCACTGCGGACAAAGCTAAAATTTTATAAATGGAAACTTTTTTTTGCATAATTACTCCATATTTTATTGAAATGTATAGCCGCAAATCCTACCAAATATATACATGCCGCACAAGCTTATTTAGTGGCGCAAAAAGCAACACGACTAAAAGCAAACCCTCATAAAAAATATGATGCAAGTTTTACACTTACTTGCTAGGCTTAGCTCATGCAAAACACAGTGCAAAGAAAACACATTTTAGCCGCAGGGCAAGTGCAAGGTGTTGGCTTTAGGCCCTTTGTGTATAGGCTTGCCCATTTACATAAGCTCACGGGGCATGTGGGCAATACCTCAGCAGGTGTTTGCATTGAGGTTCAAGGCGCACCGCAAAGCATTGATAATTTTATCCATGACTTACAAAGCAAACTCCCTCCGCTGGCAAACCTCACTTCTTGTGAGGTAAGCTCCATATCCACTCAAGACGAAGCAGAATTTATTATCATAAGTAGCCAAGGTGCGGGCGGACATTCTGTACTTATCAGTGCCGATACTGCCATTTGTGCAGAGTGCGCACAGGACATATCTGACACATCAAACCATCGTTATAATTATCCATTTACCAATTGCACCAACTGTGGCCCCCGCTATACCATTACCCACTCCATTCCCTATGATAGGGCAACAACATCCATGGCTTGTTTTGCCCTTTGTGCACAGTGCCGTGCGGAGTATGAAGACCCCTTAAGTCGCCGCTTTCATGCCCAACCCAACGCTTGCCCCGTATGCGGGCCTCGTGTTTGGTGCGTGCAAGATAGCACCAAAAACACCACATACGCCGACAGCCCCACGCATTTACAAGATGACGAAGCTCTAAAAAACCTTGCACAACACTTAAAAAATGGTGCTTTAGCCGCCATAAAGGGCCTTGGTGGCTTTCATCTTAGTTGTGACGCCAACAACGCCAATAGCATTAAACTTTTGCGTAAACGTAAAAATAGGCCGCATAAACCCCTTGCGGTCATGGTGCCAAGCCTTGACATGGCAAGACGCATTGCGCACATAGGAAAGGTAGAAGAAGCTCTACTCACCTCACCAGAAAAGCCCATTGTACTTTGCCCAAAACTTCATAATGCCCTACCAGAAAGCATTGCACCAGATGTGGACAGCATTGGCATTGTGCTACCCTACACTCCGCTACACATGGTACTTTTTAGGCATTATACGGCTCTTTTTGAAGCGTCAGACATAGTGGCTTTAGTTATGACTTCGGGTAATGCTGGTGGCGAGCCCATTTGCCTTGGCAATAGAGAGGCCCTAAATCGCCTTAAAAACATTGCGGATGTGTTTCTACTTCACAACCGTGACATATTGGTACGCACCGATGATTCTGTTTGTAACATGCCAAAAATTATACCAGAAATTAAACCGCAAAAGCGCAATACGTTCTTGCGCAGAGCCAGAGGCTACGTGCCACGGCCCATTAAAATCAGCTCACAAGGGCAAGACCCCTCCATATTAGGCCCCTCCATATTAGGAATGGGGGCAGAGCTAAAATCTACC
>CAYJNE010000069.1:1765-7334 GCA_964371345.1 uncultured Desulfovibrionaceae bacterium
CCCCTCCATATTAGGCCCCTCCATATTAGGAATGGGGGCAGAGCTAAAATCTACCCTTTGCCTTACTCGTGGGCCCATGGCCTTTTTAAGCCAACACATTGGCGACTTACAAAATGTTGAAACCTTAGGCTTTTACAATGAAGTCATTAATCATTTGGAAATGCTTTTGGAAGTTAAGGCAAACGCCATTGTGCATGATTTGCACCCTGATTTTATGTCCACCCAAGTGGCTAAAGACCTAGCTAAGGCTCGCAATATACCTTGCTTTGCCCTGCAACACCACTTTGCACACGCATGGTCTGTTCTGGCTGAGCATAGCTTTGAAGGTAAAGCCCTTGCCCTCACCTTAGACGGTACGGGCCTTGGGCTTGATAATACCATTTGGGGCGGCGAGTTATTGTACATTGATACAAAAAACCTTGAGCATAAACGCCTGGGACGTTTAGCCCCCTTTGCTTTACCTGGAGGAGATGCCGCCACTCGTGAGCCTTGGCGCATTGCTTTGGCCCTTGCCAAGGGCACAGAATATGAGGGGCACATCTTAGCCATGCTGGAGCAATTTGGACAAAAACAATTTGGCCCCATGGTGCTAGAAATGCTTGAGCGTAATGTCAATTGTCCACAAACATCCAGCGTGGGTAGGCTTTTTGACGCCATAGCCGCAGGCCTTGGCCTTTGCACGCATACTACCTACGAAGGGCAAGCCGCCATAAAACTTGAATATGCACAAAATAATATTTCATGGACGGATAAGAGCGGACTTAGTGGGGGCTATGCTTGCCCTCCTGTTAAAAATGGGGAACTTTGGGAACTACCAAGCCAAGCATTATTTTTAGCCGCTCTTAGTGAACAAGACGCGGCCCTTGCATCTCGCCGCTTCCACGTGGGCCTTGCCCAAGGTTTTGCACATATGGCAAAAAAAGCCGCCGCCGAAACAGGCGTTAAAAATATAGCCCTTTCAGGCGGGGCCATGCAAAACAATGTACTGCAAGCCTTACTTCCGCATTTGCTAAATAATTTCGGCCTAAACGTGCTTATGCAAAAAGACGCCCCTGCCAGTGACGGAGGTATAGCCCTAGGCCAAGCCGCATGGGGAATGCGCAAATTTGCAAATTAGAGCGAAAATTTTACAATAAATAGATTTTATATTATTTTGTAAGCCCATACTATGAAATAGAGGAATTTATGTCAGAAACTCTTGGTGGAAAATCAGCCGCAACTAGCGACACAACACTCTTAATTTATTATGCTTTATCCATGCTTAGCTTGGTAATTGGCGTAACATTTTTTGTGGCCCTTGTGGGCTCGTTCATATCACGTTATGTGGCAAGTAAGGAAGGCTCTGCCTTTGTAGAGCAACACTGCACATGGATTTTCCGTAGTCTTTGGATTTCCTTTTTACTAATTTGCATCATCGTTATTGGTGGTATTTTCTTACTAGGCAATACTGGCGTTGTTTTACCTGACACCTCACAGATAAAAAGCTTTTCCGAACTTTGGGCTGACCCTGTCATCCGCCTAGCCTTACAGTATATTTTTGTAATGATTGCCTGCGTTTTAGTGGTGGCTCTTTGGTTTATTTACCGCATTGCAAGAGGAGCGTATGCCCTTATCCAGCGCAAGCCCATAAAAGAAATAAAAATGCAAACTCTATAATAATCCAATGTGAAAAACATGCCCATACTACCTATAGCCGCACCCTCTTGCGCTCTGCCAGACACCGTGGCAGCAAATGCCAACTTTCTTGCAACCAAGGTACAAGAAGTGGGGCTGTGCTTTTTTGAATCCAAGGGCACACTTGCCTATACCGAACAAGATTTACCCCCAAGCCTTGTAAAGCTTCCCTTACGTTGGCATGTACATTTGCCAGTGGATTTACCATGGCAAAATGGCGATAATGCCGCAACCGAGGCCCTAAAAATTATACAAAAAGCCGCATACCTTAACCCACGCTTTGCCGTACTGCACCCACCTCTTGGCCCAAGCCTCACCGAGCAAGGGCAACTTTTGCACGATTTTGCTAACAAATGGTATGCGCACAGCAAAATTCCCCTTTTATTAGAGAATATTAACACCGCCCCCCTAGCTAACCTTGACCCCACCCTTTTTGGCCTAAAAAACAGACCCTTTGGGGTTTGCCTTGACCTTGGGCATATGCTAGGCTTTAACCAGACAGATTTAATTTTGCAAAGTGACATACTAAAACACGTTGCTCTTGTACATTGGAGTGCCCCAGGTAAACTTGATGAACACTTACCTTTACAGCATCTATCGCCCTCTGAGCTACAAGTAGCGCAATCTGTTGTAAAAAAATTGCCAAATGACACCTGCCACATGCTAGAAATATTTAATTGGTTGGGCATAGAGCAATCATACCCAATACTTGCAAAACTTTTGGAACAAGCTCATGAGTAAAAAAGAAACTCCCAATAAAACGCTCCCACGCATTGCACAATGGTGCAGCACCTTAAATAAAAGTGAATCATGGTGCATACTTGTGGTTGCTGACCCTGACGCCCTTGGTGCAGCCATGGGCCTTAAGCGCATTTTAAGCCATAGGGTGCGTGATGTTACCATAGCAAGCGTCAATCAGGTCACAAGGCCAGACAACCTTGCCATGTTACGCTATTTACGCATTCCACTTACAAGCTGGGATCCCAGTATGCAAAAAGATTTTGACCGCTTTGCCATAGTGGACTCACAACCAACCCACAACCCCGCCTTCAAGGATATTAAATTTTCCGTAATAATTGACCACCACCCCGCACCCACTGACTTTAGATATGATGCTGATTTTGTAGACATTGCTTCGGACATGGGCTCCACTTGTACCATGATAATGCGCTATATGAATTCCCTCAAAATACGCCCTGGCAAGCTACTCGCAACGGCATTACTCTATGGCATTCGTACCGATACGATGGCCTTTGATCGTGGTGGCATTACCCTTGACTTCCAAGCCTATCAACAACTTTTGCGCCTAGCAGACATTAACCTCATGCGCCGTATTTTGCGTAGTGAATACCTTATGCAATGGTTACCGCTGTTTAGCCGTGCCTTCCGCTCTTTACAGACTTACCACAATGGGGCTCATGCCCACATAGGTGAGGTAAAATCGCCAGACTTACTAGTTGCCATTGCTGACTTTTTTACCCGTGTACACGGTTTGCGCTGGGTGGCGGTGAGTGGCACTTTTGAAGAAACACTTGTCATTATATTTAGGGGTGACGGTAGTAAGGATATGGGAACATTTGCCGCGTCCCATTTTGGCGAAGTGGGCTCCGCTGGTGGGCATAAAAATATGGCGAGAGCCGAGATACCTCTCAAAGCCCTTGAAGAAATTGATGAATTAAAACCAGGTGAATATGTATTTAATAAACTTAAAAGTCATAAGAAAAAATAGGAGTATGTTATGTCAGAAAAAAAAGCTAGAAGCATAGCCGATAGCACCATTTGGGAAGATGCCGCCGCCATGCTTGAAAAAGCAAAAGCAGAAGGCATTGAAACCGTTTGGGATCGCTTCGACCAGCAGCAACCCACTTGTAAATTTTGCGAACTTGGTACCACCTGTAAAAACTGTAGCATGGGCCCATGCCGTGTCGTACATAGTGAAGACGGCAAAGGTAAAAGAGCCCTTGGTGTTTGCGGTGCCAATGCTGATGTTATTGTTGCCCGTAACTTTGCACGCTTTGTGGCAGGCGGCTCAGCTAGCCACTCTGACCACGGGCGCGATTTAATCGAAGTACTTGAAGCCGTTGCCGATAAAACCGCCCCCGATTACAGCATTAAAGATGAACCCAAACTACGCCGCATCGCCGCTGAGCTTGGTATTGCCGTTGACGGCAAAGACGTCCTTACTGTTGCCAAAGAGCTTGCCGACCTACTATTCACCGACTTTGGTAGCCGCCGCAAAGAAATTAACTTCATAGGTCGCGTACCTGCAAAGCGTAGAGAAATTTGGAATAAGCTCAATATCACCCCTCGTGGCGTTGACCGTGAAATTGCAGAAATGATGCACCGCACCCACATGGGTGTTGATAATGACGCCGTAAATATACTCTTGCACGCCGCACGCTGTGCCTTGGCTGACGGTTGGTCAGGCTCCATGATTGGCACTGAGCTTTCAGATATTTTATTCGGCACCCCTACCCCAAGGGCCTCCCAAGCCAATTTAGCCGTGCTCAAAGAAGATTGCGTGAATATTCTAGTACATGGGCATAACCCCGTAGTATCAGAAGTTATTTTGGCGGCATCCAAAGACCCAGAGCTTGTGGCCCTTGCCAAGCAAAATGGTGCCACAGGCGGCATTAACGTTGCTGGCCTTTGCTGTACTGGCAATGAGTTACTTATGCGCCAAGGCATTCCCATGGCTGGCAACCACTTAATGACCGAGCTTGCTATCATCACTGGTGCTGTAGAAGCCATTGTTGTTGATTACCAATGCATTATGCCTTCATTGGTTAATATTGCAGCTTGCTATCACACTCGCTTTATCGATACCGCGGACAAAGCCCGCTTCACAGGGGCTGACCATTACAGCATCAAGCCCAAAACCGCCCTTGCCCAAGCTAAGGAAATTGTACGCAGTGCCGTTGAAGGCTTTGCCAAGCGTGATCCCAAGCGGGTTAATATCCCAGGCAAGCCCATGGACATTATGACGGGCTTTTCCAATGAGGCCATATTACAAGCCCTTGGCGGCACCCCTGCCCCATTACTTGATGCCATAAAAGCTGGCTCCATACGTGGTGCTGTAGCTGTAGTTGGCTGTAATAACCCAAGAATTAAACATGACTCACTAAATGTGGGCCTCATGAAAGAACTGATTAAGCGTGACATCTTAGTACTTGTAACAGGTTGTGTGACCACAGCCGCAGGTAAGGCTGGATTACTCATGCCAGAAGGCGCAGATATGGCAGGTGCAGGCCTTAAGAGCGTTTGTAATGCCCTTGGCATACCGCCAGTACTGCATATGGGTAGCTGTGTGGATAACTCTCGTGTGCTTCAACTTTGTGGATTACTTGCCAATGAACTTGGTGTGGATATATCTGACCTACCAGTAGCGGCTTCCGCCCCTGAATGGTACTCAGAAAAAGCCGTGGCCATTGGCCTATATGCCGTAGCCAGTGGTGTGTATACCCATATTGGGCACCCACCACATATCCTAGGCTCACCCACAGTAACACAACTTGCCGTACAAGGGCTTGAAGGCGTTGTGGGCGCAAGCTTTGGGGTTGAAGGCGATGCTGTTAAAGCCGCAGAACTAATTGACGCCAGAATATCCTCAAAACGCAAAGCCTTGGGCTTGAGTAAATAATTAAAAAACAACTATATAACTAAAGAGGGAAAGAATTTTACTTTTTAATTCTTTCCCTCTTTAGTTACTACAATAAAAGTGTAAAATATAGTTCCAACTTAAAAACTAATACAAAGAACAGACATACAAAAAGCCCTTCAGGGCCTTGGTTTTTTGTGGAATGCGAAGCATGTAGCAAAAACCCGAGGGGCTGTTTTTTATACGGTTTTGAGGATATTTTCAGATTTTTTCTTGTGGCAAGGAAAAATTAACTTT
>CAYJNE010000070.1:0-2207 GCA_964371345.1 uncultured Desulfovibrionaceae bacterium
AAAGTTTTTTGGAAGGGGGGTCTGGGGGGATAACCTTTTCTTCAGAAAAGGTTTCCACCCAGAAAAATAATGAAAATAGCCATTAGTACCAGTAGCTTTGCAAGCTTTGACCGCACGCCACTTGATATGCTTGCAAATGCCAATATTCATGTCGTGCAAAATACCTTGGGGCGAGTACTGACCGAGACTGAAGCTATTGATTTATTTCAAAATTGCATTGGTGTAATTGCTGGCACGGAGCCATTAACGGCAAAAGTAATGCAAGCTGTACCTAGCTTGAAAGTGATTTCTCGCTGTGGTGTGGGCTTAAATTCTGTGGACATGCAGGCGGCAAAAGAGCATAAAATCAGCGTACATACAACCAGTTCCCCAGTTCAGGCCGTGGCAGAGCTTGTCCTTGGGCTTGCTATCTCTTTATTGCGCCACATTCCCAAGGGGCATAAGGATATATGTGCAGGCCATTGGAAAAAACGTGGCGGGCATTTGTTGCAAGGCAAGAAGCTTGGCATTATTGGCCTTGGACGCATTGGGACAAGGGTTGCTGAAATATTTTCCACTCTTGGCTGTGAAATAGCTTATTATGACCCATATTTAGCTGAGGGCAAATATCCATACACTGCCATGAATTTGCAAGATTTGCTTGCTTGGGCGGACATGGTGAGCTTGCATTGCCCACCCAGTGCAAAGCCTTTGCTTGGGCAAAAAGAGCTTAGGTTCATGCAAAAGGGGGCTTGGCTAATCAATACTGCCAGAGGTGGGCTTGTGCATGAAGATGCCTTGTATGAATGCCTTCTGGATGGGCATTTGGCGGGGGCGGCCTTGGATGTTTTTGAGGTAGAGCCATATGTGGGCCCACTAACTACGCTTGATAATGTGATTTTGAGCCCGCATTGTGCCTCATATGCCAAGGAATCTCGCATTCAAATGGAAGTGGAAGCAACGTATAATCTATTAAATTCATTGGGGATAAAATGCCAATTTCCTGCTTAGTATTTGACTTTGACGGTATTATTATGGAGAGCGTGGACATAAAGTCCAGAGCTTTTGCAAAACTTACAGCATCTTATGGGCAAGAAGCTCAAGACCGCATGCTTATGTATAATAGGATGCATGGCGGCGTGAGCAGGTTTGTGAAATTTCGCTGGTTTTTTGATGAAATAATTGGCCGTGCCATTACCGATGAGGAACTTAAAGAGTGGGGCGATAATTTTGAAAGCCTTTGCCTTGAAGAAGTAAAAAACTGCCCCCTTGTGCCAGGTATTCAAGAAACCCTAGCCGCATGGCATAATAAATTGCCCATGTATGTTTGCTCTGGTGCACCACAATTTGAGCTTGATTTGGTGCTCAAAATTCGCAATTTACAGCATTATTTTGTAAGCATTCATGGTGCGCCTCCAGGCAAGCAAAAACTTTTGCAAGACATTGTGGTAAACTCCAAATGCCAAGCCGAAGAAGTGCTTATGATTGGTGACTCTTCAACAGATTTATACGCCGCCGAAGGGGTTGGCACGCAATTTTATGGGCGTGGTAAATACTTTGCGGGCGGAACTTGGCCTTGGGCAGAGGATTTATGCGAGCTAAATAATTGGATTATGGAACAGAATTCTATTTAAAATATACGTTATATAGGCGACACCTCAAATTCCATTGACATTATTAAATATACTATTTAGCCTGCCCCCTCATATGACATGGTGCCCACGGGCTTCATTGGGAATCTTGTGAAAAGCAAGAGCGGACCCGCCGCCGTAAAATCCATAACCTTTTTTCTGCGATTAATCGCATGCGCCACTGGAAACGGGAAGGCCGAAAATTAGGGGATTGAGCCGGAAGACCAGCCATGCCAGCCAGCTATGATGCTGAGTGCATTTAGTGCATACACTGTGGCAACGGGACTTTGCTACGGAGGTGAATATATTTCCTCCCTCAAAGTATCAACTTGGGGGAGTTTTTTTATGAGGTAATTTCATGCAAACCACAACTAACAAAACTTGGCTTTTGCTGTGCCTTGCGGTGTTGTTATGGCTTTGCTCCATACCTCTAGCTTGCTTTATTGGCCCCATGCCCATTCAAGCGGATGAAGTTGTTAATCTTTTAATGGCATATTTGGGCTTTGCAGATATTAACGCCTTTAACCCTTCAAAATTATTGGTGGTGGGTGATATTCGCCTTGCCAGAGTAGTATTAGCCTTACTTTGCGGCGGTGC
>CAYJNE010000070.1:2307-7251 GCA_964371345.1 uncultured Desulfovibrionaceae bacterium
AATGTAGAGCGTGATAGCGTAATTCTTGCTGGCATTGCTGTAGCCACATTCTTGGGGGCATTGGTTGCTCTTATTAAAGCCTTGCACGAAGAATCTGTGACCAGCATTGTATTTTGGATTATGGGCTCATTTCAGGGGCGCACTTGGGATAGCTTGCCCTTGCTTGGCATACCCGTATTGCTTGGCCTTGTGCTTGTGGTTTTGCATTGGCGTGACCTTGATGTTTTAAATCTTGGGCAAAAGCAAGCCACGCAAATGGGGCTTTCGGTGGCAAGGGTGCGCCTATGCCTTTTGCTTGGGGCAAGCATTATGACGGCTGGTTGCGTTGCTGTGTCTGGCATTATTGCCTTTGTGGGGCTGGTGGTGCCACATATTTTACGTTTATTTTTAGGCTCAAATCACGGCCCATTATTAATAAGCTCTTGGTTTTTTGGCGGAATCTTATTGGTTTTTGCCGATGTACTTGCACGCAGTGCCCTGTCTGGCGGGCAAGAACTACCTGTGGGTGTGGTTACTGCTCTTATTGGCGGGCCTTTTTTTGCCTTACTTGTGCGGCGTAAGGGGCGGAATTTATGATAGAATGCAAAAATATTTGTGCCGCTTATGGAACGCATGAAGTTTTGTTTAATGTAGATTTTAAGGCTCAAGCGGGTGAATTTATAGCCATTATTGGCCCAAATGGTAGCGGAAAAAGTACATTTTTAAATGTATTAAGTGGTGTGCTAGCTGCTAGCGATGGGCAAATAAAAATTATGGGTAATGATGCCAAGAGTTTAACACCTCGCAAACGAGCGCATCATATGGCGGTTGTGCCGCAACGCCTTTTGAATGTCCCACAAATTAGCGTGCAAGATATGGTGCTTTTGGGGCGTTATGCGCATCTTTCTTGGTTGGGATTATATACTGAAAAAGATTATGAAATGGCTAAAAAATCCCTTTACGAAGTGGGTGCAGATGCTTTACAAGGGCGCACCTTGCATACACTTTCTGGTGGTGAATTGCAGCGTGTGCTTTTGGCTAGAGCCCTTACCCAAGATGCACCCATTTTGTTGTTGGATGAACTCTCTGCTGGCCTTGATGTGGCTAGAATGGTAGAAGTGTTTGATATATTAGATAAAAAAAGACAAGAAATGTCTTGTATTATCACCATTATGCACGATATAAACCTTGCGGCTCTTTATGCCACAAGACTTGTGGGTTTAAAGCATGGTCAAATTTGCTTTGACGGGCCCGTGGATGAAGTTTTTACTGAGGCCAATTTGCAAGAACTTTACGGAACAAAAATTCATGTTTTTAAGCATCCCACTCAAGATATACCTCAATGTTGCCCCGATAGAAAAGGCCAACAAGGCCTTTAAGGACGTTAATATGCCCGTATTTAGAACTTTAATTTTTTCTTTTTGCTTACTTTTTGTATTAAATGTGGGTGTTTGTGTGGCGGCTTCGGAAAATACTGCTAATGCTGCCTCACCCGAATCCACTTTGGCAGACGGCAAAATTCGCATTGTGGACGATACGGGATATGAGCTTGTGCTTGATAAGCCTGCCACAAGAGTTCTTGCATTATATGGAGCATTTAATGAAATTATGCTTGCAATGGGGCTTGGGGATTTATTGGTAGGTCGCACGGCATCAGATGCACATATTGAAGGGCTTCAACATTTGCCAGCAGTGGGTACGCATATGCGTCCAAATATTGAGCTTATTCTTTCATTAAAGCCTGATGTTATTATACAATTTATGGGTCGCCAAGAGGCTGAAAGCCTTGGGCATGGGTTGCGCAAATTTGATGCCCCTGTACTTTTGTTTCGTATGGAAACCTTTGAGGATATGTATAGGGTTATTGAAAAACTAGGCGAGGCCACTGGACATAAGGAAGATGCCCAAAAATTAATTGCTAGTTACGAAGACCGCTTGGGCGATTTGCGCCGTATTTTACTGGATGTAAAAAGGGTGCGTGTGTTTTTTGAGGTGCGTTATCCAAACCTACTGGCTGCAGGGCCAAATTCTATTGTGTCTGATATTATTCACATTGCTGGCGGTAGTAATGTTATTACTTTGTCTGGGCGTGTTATTCGCATTAATGAGGAAGAGTTGGTGTATAAAATGCCCGATGCCTACATAATACAAAAGGGGCCCATGAACTCAAACCCTGTGCCCATAGAGCAAAGGCCCAATTATGCAACCCTGCCAGCGGTAAAGAATGGGCGGGTTTTGGTGGTGGATCAACTGGCTTTTTCAAGGCCTGGGCCAAGGGCTGTTGAGTCTGCAGAAATGCTTGCAAGGTGGTTACATCCTACCGTAAACTTTGATATAGAATTGGATTAGTTATGACTAAATGTGGAAAACTTTACGGTGTTGGTGTTGGCCCTGGTGCACCAGATTTGCTAACCCTTAGGGCTGTGAATATTTTGGGAAGCGTGGATGTTATTTTAGCGGCGGCCTCGCCACGCAATACTTACTCCACAGCGCTTGATATTGCAAAACCGCATATTAATGCTAAGGCGCAAATTGAGCGGCTTGATTTTCCCATGACTCATGATAAAGAGACTTTGCGTGAAGCTTGGCATAAGGCGGCTACACGCACCATGGAAATTTTAAGTACGGGTAAGGATGCGGCATTTTTAACCCTTGGGGACCCACTTATTTACAGTACTTTTGGCTACCTTGCGCAAACCATTAAACAACACAATGATGATATTGAATTTGAAGTTATTTCTGGCATAACGTCCTTTCAAGCGGCGGCGGCTCGCACTGGTACTGTGCTTTGTGAGGGGCATGAAAATTTACTCATTTTACCTGGTATTAACGGTGGGGACAAATTGTCAAAAGGGCTTGATTCATCTGATAATACGGTAATATTAAAGGCTTATAAAAATTTCACTGCCATTTGTGAAGCTTTGGAAGGTGCAGATCGTATGCAAAATGCACTTCTTGCGTCATACGTTTGCCAAGAGGGTGAAAGCATTTATCCAGACCTTACAAGTATAGAAGGCGTGCCACCCTATCTTTCATTAATAATTAGTAAAAAATAGTTTATGCGTAGATTTTATTCTTCATTTTTTTCTCCCCTTGAGGCCAAAAAACTCATAAAATTGGGAGTTCCTGTATATATTGCTCAACTATCTGGTGCCGGCATGAACTTTGCGGACACAGTTATGACGGGGCAATACAATGCTGTGGACATGGCGGCTGTTGCTGTTGCCAGTGCTGTTTGGAACCCCATTGCCTTGTTTGGTATTGGCATATTGCTAGTATTAACACCATTTTCCGCCCAGCTTGTGGGTGAGGGTAGAGTGGCTGAAACCCCACATATTTTGCGCCAAGGCATATGGTGTTCGCTATTTTTAGCCATTCCACTCATGCTAACGTTCTATATAATTTCGCTACAAATGGGACGCTTTGGCCTTGAACCTGATTTGGCAGAGCTTTCCAAGGGATATTTGCAAGCTGTACTCTGGGGATTACCTGGGTGGTTTCTCTTTATCAATGTGCGGGGCTTGCTCGAAGGTTTTTCACGCACAAGGCCAGCCATGGTAATTTCAATTATGGCCCTAATATTAAACGTGCCCATAAACTATATATTAATTTATGGAAAGTTTGGCCTACCTGCCTTGGGTGCTGTGGGCTGTGGTGTGGCAACAGCCATTTGCTTTTGGTTTATGGGCCTATGCATGGTGTTTTTTGTGCGCCGTGATGCGCAAACAAAAGCCTTGGGAAATTTATTTTTACCGCTATTTGTGCCCAAAAAACATGAAAAACGCATAGATTGGCATACAATTTTACGAGTATTTAGGGTGGGCTTACCTGGTGCTTTGGCCATGCTTTTTGAGGTATCACTTTTTGCGGTGTCGGCATTAATTTTGGCCCCACTTGGTACCATTATTGTGGCAGGTCACCAAGTGGCCATGAATGTGGTGCATTTACTTTTTATTTTGCCGCTTTCCATAAGCATTACTTCAACCATTAGGGTTGGTTATTGCCTTGGGGCAGGACAGTTAACTCATGCTCGCCTAACCGCTTGGACAGCCATATGCCTTGGCGTTATGCTTTCGTTTTTGGGCTCGCTTGGTATGGTAGTTTTTAGAGAGGCCATTGCCCTTACCTATACCAGTGACCCAGAAGTTATCACCATTGCCATGAATTTATTGCTCTTTGGGGCGGCATTTCAAATGGTTGATGCCATACAAATTGTGGGTATAGGCATTTTACGTGGCTACAATGACACAAGGATTATATTTATTATCTGCTTTGTGGCTTATTGGATTGTAGGTTTCCCCTTGGGCATTATTCTTAGCCGCACTGACTGGCTTGGGCCAAGTTTATCACATCTGGGTGCGCAAGGTTTTTGGATAGCCTTTATTTTAGCACTTATTTTTGGTGCGTGTTGCTATAGTATGCGCATTGTTAATTTACAAAGGCGTAGCGGTGAAGATATTTATGAAAAAATACATAGATAGCATTTAATTATATATAATTAATTCAATGTCATATAATTAAAAATAAAAAATTCAAAAAAATGCTTGGCAGAGGGGAGCTCTTTGTGTAGTCTCCTTCGGCTAATGTACTATTTTTGAATGGCACATTAGAGTTTGATTTTAACGCTGATATGCTCCTTTGTGTTGAGGAAAATTGTACGAATTTGCTTGACAGTGCGTACTTTTTTTATTAAGGAGCTTAGTTCGATATTTACAAGGGGTTATTCCATATGAAAACTTTTAGTCCTACACCAAAAGACATCAAGCGTGACTGGTTTATTGTTGATGCTAAGGATCAAGTGCTTGGTCGCTTGGCTTCACAAATCGCTCACCGTCTACGTGGCAAACACAAACCTGAGTTTGCACCACACATGGATAATGGTGACTTTATTGTCGTGGTTAATTGCGAGAAGATTCGCGTTACCGGCACCAAGCTTGATGATAAAAAATATTATCGCTATTCTGG
>CAYJNE010000071.1:0-2147 GCA_964371345.1 uncultured Desulfovibrionaceae bacterium
CCATATTGCTTGTGGGTTCATCTAATATAAGCACTTCTGGGTCACGCACAAGGGCCCTTGCAAGGCCAATGGCTTGGCGTTGCCCACCAGATAAAGATTTACCTTGTTCTCCAACTTGTGCCCCAAAACCTTCTGGATTGGCCCGCACAAACTCAATGGCTCCCGATAGATTGGCGGCTCTAATGGTGCGTAAATCATTGACGCTGGGGTCACCCAGTACAATATTATCACGAATACTGCCGTAGAAAAGCACAGTGTCTTGTGGTGAAAATCCCACACGAGAGCGTAAATCTGCACCAGCTAGTTGCCTAATATCCACACCACCAAACTTCACAGCCCCATCCTTTGGTTGATATAGGCCGATAAGAAGACGAATGAGCGTGGACTT
This sequence comes from uncultured Desulfovibrionaceae bacterium, assembly GCA_964371345.1. Classification (GTDB taxonomy): domain Bacteria; phylum Desulfobacterota; class Desulfovibrionia; order Desulfovibrionales; family Desulfovibrionaceae; genus CAYJAD01. Next base: position 389 of record CAYJNE010000071.1, read on the forward strand.
ACCTGAACCCATGCGCCCAATGATGCCCACTTTTTCACCAGGATTTATGTGCAGGGATAGATTTTCAACAGCATTACGTGCGGCATGTGGGTAGGCAAAGCTTACATTTTCAAAGGTAAAGGAAGATTCTAGCGGCCCGAAGTCAACAGTGGCTTGGGATTGCCTGTCTTCAGAAGGCAAGGCCATAAGCATATTTAAGGCATCAAGCGAGATGCGAGAATTTTGGAAACGGGTAATAAGCCCAGCAAGTTGCATAAGCGGGGCCATGGCCCTACCTGCTAAGATATTACTACCAATAAGGCCACCCATGGTCATGGTGCCCTCAGCAATAAGATATACACCCCAAACCACCATAGCCACGGTGACAAATTGGGTAATAAACACAGAAAAACCAACGGCTATGGAGCCGTATTTCTTGGTTTCGGCGTTGGCTTGAGCGGAGTTTTCAACTACGGTTTCCCAAACCCTTTGCATACGATTTTCGCCTTGGCAGCATTTTAGGGTTTCAAGGCCATTGACCATTTCTGTAAGTAGGGCATTTTTATGCATACTTTGGGCATAGCTTTTTTCTGCAGCTTTTTTGGCAAGATTTTGTAATATAAAGCCTGCTCCAAACATAATGGGCATGGCAATAATGGGTAGCAACACTAGGGGGCCACCAATAAAGCTTAGGCAGAGTAGGAAGAGCACAAGAAATGGCAAATCAATGCATGAAAGTAGAGTTGATGAACTGAAAAATTCACGTAACGATTCAAATTCACGAACATTATTAACCAGTGCACCTGTAGACTCTGGCTTGTGATCAAGTTGCATGGTTAGAACTTTATCCACTAGCATGCTGGATATAACTACATCGGCATTGCGCCCAGCAGTGTCTACAAAGTAGTTGCGTAAGGTTCTTAACAAAAAGTCAAATGAATAAGCCAGAGTAATGCCAAGAGCGAGCACCCACAATGTTTCAAGGGCATGGTTTGGAACCACGCGGTCATAAACATTCATTACAAACAGCGGGCTGCATAAGGCAATAAGGTTAATAATAACACTGGCAAATGCTGCATGGCGGTAAATGGGGCCATAGTGCTTAATGGCATCCCAAAACCATTTTTTGCCTGGCTCACGTCTAAAGGTATCAATACGCTTGTCGGATTTTTTTTCAACCGAGCCAAAGGCCGCATAGCCTGTGTACTCTTTGGCAACGCTTTCTAGGCTAACTTGTTGTGGCTCTTCACCAGATTCTGGAAAGACCACCGTAGCCACTTGGCGGCTATATGCTGTGAGCACGCAAGATTTGCCACCCTGTAAAAGCAAAATACAAGGCAAGGTCATGGGAGAAATATCTTCAATGGTGGCACGTGGCATGATGCGAGCTTGCAAACCTACTCTTGCCGCCGCACGCATACACTCACCAGGGGTTACTTCACCAACGCCTGCAAGGCCAGCATATAAAAATTGTGCTGAAATGGTTTTACCACGCAAGCGTAATAATGTGCTTAAGCTGCGCAACAATGGTGGAATAAAATCAACCTCAGAAGGGGCCAGTTGCGCAAATCCACTTTGCTCTGATTGGGCCTCAGCAGGGGGTGGGCTTGGCACTTGGTTAGCACTTGAAACACCAGTACTTGCTTTTAGCTCAGTTTTAGTGGCCTTGGTGGTGGAAGTTTCTTGGGCCACAGGTTGCTCAGGTTTTAGCTCAGTGCTTTGCTGTACTTGAGTTTGTTCAACCTTGGTATCAACATCCTGCGGCGTAATATCTTGTTGC